>DATFSG010000044.1:0-5528 GCA_035262765.1 Gaiellaceae bacterium
CGAGCAGCCTCGACGACGCTGTGCGCACGGTGCTCGACGGCGGGACGCGGACGATCGACCTCGGGCGCGTCGAGTGCGAGGGCAGCGAGAGCCGCTTCTTCGCGAACGTCGGGTCGGCCGGGATGAGCGGCTCCGTCGCGCGCCGGGCGAACTCGATGACGAAGCGGTTCGGCGGCCGGGCGACGTTCTTCTACGCGCTGACGCGCGAGTTCCTCGCCTGGCAGAACACGCGGGTCCAGCTAGAGCTGGACGACGGCGTCCGGCGCGAAGGCCCCATGCACGACGTGATCGTCGCCAATGGGCGTTTTCACGGCGGTGGCATGAAGCTCGCGCCCGACGCGAAGCAGGACGACGGCGCCTTCGACCTCGTGACGATCGGCGACGTGAACAAGCTCGACTTCCTCACGACCGCGCCGAAGCTCTACAGCGGCCGCTATCTCTCGCATCCGAAGGTGGAGCTGCTGCGCGCCTCGTCCGTGGCGATCAGCGCCGACGCGCCGTTGCCGCTCGAGGTGGACGGCGAGCCGATCGGGACGACGCCGGCCCGCTTCGAGGTCGTCCCGGCGGCGCTGCGGCTGCGGGTTCCCGCTGCGTAGCATCGCGATTGCGGCCGCCGCAGCCTTCGCCGCGCTGGCCGGCCTCGTCGCCTCGGGCGCGACGACGGGCCTCGACCAGTGGACGGTCGATCACGGGATGCCGCTTGCGGGCGGGCCGGGAGAGCCGCGCGGATCCCTCGAGGCTCTCGTTCCTTTGCTCCACTCGGCGTTCCACCCCGCCGGGGTCGCAGTCGCCCAGATCGTGACGCTGCCGGGGCAGGTCCTGATCTCCCTCCTGCTCGTGCTCGTCGCCGCCCGCCGCCTCTGGACGCGCGGGCGAGTCGAGGCTGCAGTGTGCTGGACGGCGGCCTGGGTCGCGGCCGTGCTCGTGGAGGTCGCGTTCCGGCACACGCTGTCGCGGCCGCGCCTCTACGCGAATGGCGTGCACCTCGTCGGCTTCGACATGTCGTGGCCGAGCGGCCACACGCTGCGCTGCACCCTCGTCGCCTGCGCCCTCGGCGCTGCGTGGCCACGACTACGGATCCCGCTCGCGATCTGGCTCGTGACGGCCGTTGCTCTACTGGAGCTCGCCGGCTTCCACACGGTGACCGACGTCGTCGGCGGGTTGCTCCTTGCGACCGTCGCCGCCGTAAGCGCGGTCGAGCTCGAACGATCAGGGTTTCTTCGGCGCCGAGCCCTGCTTCGGGGCGTGCGCCCGGGAACCTGACGGCTTGCGAGCCGGTTTCGGCTTCCCCATCGCGTCGACGCGCTTCTCGAGCGCCGACAGCCGCTTCTCCATCTCGGCAAAGCCACGCGTCTGCCGCTGCAGCTCGTCGACCTTCTCGCCGAGCGCCTTGAGCGCCTGAAGAGCGCGGTCGGCACCGGGCGCCTCGCTGAGCCGCTGAAGGGCTCCCTCGCTCAGGTCGGCGAGGCGGGCCAGGAGATCCTCTTTCGTGTCAGCCATCGCTCCTCCTCGGTGGGTCGGCCCCGACGATACCGAGCGAGGCTGCCAGCGCGCTCAGCGTCTCGCCCGCGGCGCCGTCGAGCACGAGCTCGGCGCGGGAGTCCCACGGTGTGCCGCCGCGGTTGACGATCGCGAGCGTGCCGCCGGCGGCCAGGGTCTCGCCCGGCAGCGAAGCGACCGGATGCACCTCGAGCGAGGAGCCGACAACAAGGAGAAGCCCCGCTTCGGCCGCGAGCGTCTGCGCCCGCTCGATCGCCTGCGCCGGGAGCAGCTCGCCGAACATCACGACTCCCGGCTTCAGGACCTCCCCGCACTCCGGGCAGGGCGGCACCGGCAGCTCGGCGAGGGCGTCCGCCATCGGCACGCGGACACCGCAATGGACGCACTCGGCCTCGCGCAGCGAGCCATGCACCTCGACGACCTCGCGCGAACCGGCGCGCTGATGCAGGCCGTCGACGTTCTGCGTGACCACGGCTCGGACCCAGCCCTGCCCCTCGAGCTCGGCGAGCGCGCGGTGGCCGTCGTTCGGCTCCGCCTGCGCAAGCCCGTCGAGGCGGAGGGCGTAGAACTCCCAGACTCGCGCCGGATCACGGCGAAACGCATCGATGTGCGCCACCTCCGCCGGGTCGTACTTCGCCCAGATGCCTCCCGCCGACCGGAAGTCCGGAATCCCCGACTCGGTGCTGATGCCGGCGCCCGTGAGCACGACGCACGGACGCCGGCTTTCGAGCAGCTCAGCCAGCCTCGTGACGCTCATGCAGCGACGGTAGACGAGCCCGCTGGTACGCGAACGCGCCTGCGAGCAGGAGCAGGCCGATCGCCAGGAACGAGCCCACGCGCCAGATCGACTCGAGGTGCGCCAGATCCACGACGAACACCTTGCCCACCGCGAGCGCCAGGACAGCGAGGCCGCCGAGCCTGAGCGCCCGCTTGCGCCGGAGGAGCCCCGCGACGATCGCCGCGAAGCCGAGCGCGCCCCAGAAGCCCGAGAGCGCGAGCTGTGAGGTCTGCGTCGAGTCGTGGTACTGCGCGCCGGCGAGATCCACGACCAGGCCGCTCGCCAGGTAGACGGCGAGCCCGGCGCACGCCCACGCGAGGGGCTCGACGACCTCGCGGTAGGCGGCCGCGATGCCCGCGAGCGCGACCAGGACGAGGGCAACGGAGCCGATCGCCACCGGGATCGAGTGCAGCCCGTAGGCGAGCGAGTTCGGCGGCACCTCGAACGCGAGCACGTGCACAAGGGCCATTCCGGCGAGCACGAGCGAGGCGACGAGGCCGCGCTCGGGCGTGTCCGTGCGTCGCCCCGCCCAGGCGAGCACGACCGCCTCGGCCGACCAGGCGGCCACGACGGCGGGTCCGCCGAGCGCGACCGGAATCGCGACAGCCACGACCGCGGCGGCGACGCCGTAGAGCAGCAGCGCGATCTCGCGGCTCGCGCGCGACCGCCACACGAGCATCCCGAGCACGACGTGCGCGCCGGCGAGGGCGAACAGCCACGCGTTGGCGCCGGTCCGGTGGCCGGCGTCGTCGATCAAGAACCAGCCTCCGGCCGCCGTGACCGACGCGTTCGCCAGCAGCAAGGACGCCGAGGAGAGCCGCAGTGACTTCGTCGGCGTCCGGAGCTCGTAGCCGAGCGCCGCCACGACGTACAGGAGCCAGAACGCCGTCGTGACGACGAGCGTCAGCCAGAGCCGATGGTCGTGCTCCACCCAGAGCCAGCTCGCCGCCTGCGGAACGCTGACCACGTACGCGACCAACGCGAGCCAGGCCCAGCCTCGCTCGACCACGACGCCGATCGCAGCGAGCAGCGCGATCGTCATGAACACGAGAGAGCTAGTGCTGGTTCCCGCGCCGACGAACACGGGCGCGAGTAGCGAGCCGACGATCCCGATTCCGGCAATCTGCTGCGAGCTCCAGCGCACCGCCAGGACGAGCGCGAGCGCGCCGACGGCGCCGGCGATCACCAGGCCGAGCACCGGCGAGAGAAGGTGGTAGTGCAGCGTCGTCGCCGCGGTGCTCGCGTAAAGCGCGGCGAGACCGGAGGCGACGGTTGCGAGCGCGGCCTGGGTCTGGCCGCGACGCTCGTAGAGCCAAACGCCGAAGCCGACGAGCGCGGCGGATGCAGCGAACGCGAGCCCCATGCGCGCGCCCACGCCGATCCAGCCGTTGTGCACGGCCATCACCACGAAGAAGACGGCCGCGATCACAACCGCGACGCCGCCGACCCAGCCGAGGACGCGACCGCCGAGGATGTCCTCGATGTCCGGCGGTGGCTTGGGCGCCGGCGACGACCACTCGGACTCTGCCGCCGGGAGCGGCTCAACTGGCTTCGGCGCGACAGCCGGCGCCGGGAAGGGCACGCGTCGCACCTCCAGCAGTCCTTCGAGGGTCTTCACTCGATTCTCGAGGAAGGTGAGGCGTTGCTCGACCGTGGATTCCATCGGGCTCCTCCTTGGGAGCGGGTCATAGCATTCCTGCTATGTATTCATAGCACGTTTGCTATGCGTGTCAAGCCTCGATAGGCTCGCGCCCCGTGGACGGCTACTCCTTCTCGTTCCCGATCCGTGTGCGCTTCGCGGACACCGATGCGCAGGGTGTCGCGCACAACACCGCCTATGTCGTCTGGTTCGAGGTCGCGCGCGTGGAGTACCTCCGCGAGTACGCGGGCGGCTACCAGGCGCTCCGTGACCAGGGCATCGAGGCGCTCGTCCTCGAGTCGTTCTGCCGCTACCGGATCCCTGCGCGGTTCGACGACGAGATTGTTGTCCATACGCGCTGTGTAGGCCCGAAGGGCGCCCGCTTTCGCTACGAGTACGCGATCGTCCGGGGCGAGGAACTGCTTGCCGACGGCCACACCGAGCACGCCTGCGTCGACGCGCGGACGTTCCGGCCGACGCGCGTTCCCGACTGGCTCGCCGAGGCGATCGGCGCGGCCGAGGCTAAGGCCACTCGGGCGAGCTGACCACGCCCGGCTGAGCCTTCTCGAACAGCCGCGCGAGCTGGCGCTGCTCGCGCTCGATCAGCTGATCGAGGTACAGCTCGCGCACGACGGCATGGTGGATGCGCTGGGCTCGGCGCAGCGCTGCGAGCCCTTGCTTCGTGAGCACCGCGAAGGCGGCCCGGCGATCCTCGGGGTCCGGGTCGCGCCGCACGAGCCCGCGCTTCTCGAGCCGCATCACGGCCCGCGTGATCCCGCTCGGCGTGAGCAGCCGGCGCGCACCGAGCGCGCTCATCCGGAGCCGTCTCTCCGGCTGGCCGACGAGCGTGATGAGAACGCCGTAGTCGTCCAGCGAGATCTCGCCGGCCTCGCCGAGGCGGCGGTCGACCTCGCGCATCACCGACTCGCGGAGGCGGATGAGCCCGCGCCACGCGTCGAACTCCGCGTCGGTGAAGGGATCGGGCTCCGGGATTTCGTTTGACTCAGTCAAGTATTCACGGTAAGTTACTTGCGCCGCTCAACTATATCGAGGAGGCCACGCAATGCCGACCACGCTCCGCCCCAAGTTCCTCGACCCGAACGACGGCCTGCGGTTGCAGTCCGGCCCCGGACGCGACCTCGTCTTCAAGGTAACCGGCGACGAGACGGGCGGCGCCTTCGACTACTTCGTCGTGGAGGTGGCGCCGCACGGCGGCCCGCCGCTGCACGTCCACCACGAGCAGGAGGAGACGATCCACGTGCTCTCCGGCCGCTTCAAGGTGCGTGTCGACGACGAGGAGGGAGTCCTCGAGAAGGGCGGCTTCGCCTTCATGCCGTCCGGTCTGCCACACGCCTTCCTCAACCTCACGGACGAGGATGCGGAGATCGTGATCGTCTACACGCCCGGCGGCGGACACAAGTTCTACGAGGAACTCGGACCGCTCACGCGGAACGGCACCCCGGACCGCGCCGAGGTCGCTGCCTGCTTCGAGCGCCACGGCATGACCCTGCTCGGGCCGCCGCTCAGCGCCTAGCTCTTCGGCGCGAAGATCTCGCGCGCGATCACGAGCCGCTGGATCTGCGACGTGCCCTCGTAGATCTGGAACAGCTT
>DATFSG010000045.1:0-4041 GCA_035262765.1 Gaiellaceae bacterium
AAGCGCAGCGACCCGTCGGCCATCGTGACCTGCGTCCCCGCCACCAGGCACTGCGCATCGTCTCCCACCACCATCAGGTTCCGCCTCTCCTCGGCGAGAAGCTGGAGCCAGCGGTACTGGGCGTGGTTCGTGTCCTGGTACTCGTCGACGAGGATGTAACGGAAGGCCTCCTGCCACTTCTCGCGGGCCTCTGGGAAGCGCTCGAGCACGTCCACGGTGAGGAAGAGCATGTCGTCGAAGTCGACCGCGTTCGAGGCGAAGAGCCGCTTCTGGTAGAGGTCGTAGACCTCGGCGACCGTCTGGTCGTAGAAACTCGCGACGCGCTCCGTGTAGTCGTCCGGGCCGACGAGTGTGTTCTTCGCGTTCGAGATCTGGGAGTGGATGCCGCGCGGCGTGAAGCGCTTCGGGTCGCGCTCGAGCTCCTCGAGGCAGCGCTTGACGAGCCGGATCTGGTCGGCTCCGTCGTAGATCGTGAAGTTCGAGCGGTAGCCGAGCCGCTGTGCCTCGCGGCGCAGGATCCGGCCGCAGGCGGAATGGAACGTCATCACCCAGGCGCCGCGCGCGGGCGGCCCGACGAGATCGCCGACACGCTCGCGCATCTCCCCCGCCGCCTTGTTCGTGAACGTGATCGCGAGGATCTCGGGCGGCTTGACGCCCACCGCGCCGAGCAAGTGCGCGATGCGCCGCGTCAGTACGCGGGTCTTGCCGGAGCCGGCGCCGGCCACCACGAGCACCGGGCCTTCCGTGTGGAGGACGGCCTCGCGCTGCGCCGGATTCAGGTCGGCGAGGTAGGTCTCCGGCGTCGTCGCGGCCATCGCTCGATCGTAGCGAGGGGGCAGGCGAACGCTGCCCCCTCGCTCAACCGGCGGTCGTCTAGCTGTTGACGTGGACGGGGATGCTCCCGCCGAAGTCGGAGATCGGGACGCAGAGCGCCCACACCGCGAGGTTGTTGTCCTGCGCGCCGACGTGCGCGAACTGCACGATCCAGCCGTCCGTCCGGTACGGCTTCGGCGTGAACGTGTTCCAGTTCATGCGGCCCGGGAAGGACGCGGCGACGGCGACCTGGTTGTCGTTCGTCGTCATGTCGGTGCCCGAGTCGGTGTCCTGGACGCCGCCGCTGATCGCGACGTAGCTCTGCGAGTTCGCATCGTCGTTCGGGTCGCACGCCGCAGTGGCGATTGCGCCAACGCCGATCGTCTCGTTGTAGTCCTGCACGGAGTAGAACGCGCCCTTGAAGCCGCTCGCTCCGGTCGGGCCGGCCGGACCCTGCGGGCCGGTGTCGCCCTTCGGGCCCTGCGCGCCGGTCTGACCCTGCAGGCCCTGCGGGCCGGTGGCGCCCTGCGAGCCCTGGGCACCGGTGGCGCCCTGTGCGCCGGTGGCGCCGGTGGCGCCCTGCGGGCCCATGGAACCCTGCGGGCCGTTGACGCCCTGCGAGCCCTGGGCACCGCTCGTGCCGGTAGCCCCCGTGTCGCCCTTCGGGCCCTGTGCACCGTGGAGCCGACGCTTGGCACCGCCCGACAGGTTGTTGTAGGAGATCGCGCCCGGCTTCACCTGCGACGAGGACGTGATCAGGAACTTCTTCCCGGCCCATGCTCCGCCAGCGAGCGCGAGCGCGAGTGCAATCGCGCCGAGCGCGACAATCGTGCGCTTCATTCTGTTCGGTACCCCCAACCCCAGGCCGTACTCTGCTGAACGCGGGGCCGGAGCTGGCCTGGAAGTCGACTCCGTCCCCGCGTCAAACCGCTCTTGTTCGTAGTACGAACTAAGGGCGCGAAGGGGACTATAGCGCCGATTTCGGCAGACTCAAGTAACGATCTGGCACTTCGCGAAGGCTGAAACACTTACGCTCGAGGGATGCGGCTCGCGCTCATGATCGAGGGGCAGGAAGGCGTCACGTGGCACGACTGGTGCGCGCTCGCGGACGCCTGCGAAGAGCACGGCGTCGAGACGCTCTTCCGCTCGGATCACTACATCTCGCAAGGGGACGAGGCCCACAACGTCGCGCACGACGCGTGGACGACTATCGCCGCGCTCGCCGCCAGGACGACGACGCTCCGCTTCGGCACGCTCGTCTCCCCCGCCACCTTCCGCTTGCCGGGGCTGCTGGCGAACGCGGCGGCGACGGCCGACCACGTCTCGGGCGGGCGGATCGAGCTCGGCCTCGGCGCAGGGTGGATGGAGCGCGAGCATCGCGCCTACGGCTTCCCGTTCCCCGGGATGAGAACGCGGGTCGAGTTGCTCGCGGAGCAGGTCGAGATCGTGCACCGGCTCTGGACGGAGGAACGCGTCGACTTCCACGGCCGGCACTACACGCTCGAGGACGCGCCGGCGCAGCCGAAGCCCGTCCAGCAGCCGCATCCGCCCCTGCTCGTCGGCGGCAGCGGCGGGCGCGGCACCGTCGAGCCGGCGCTCGCGTTCGCGGACGAGTACAACACGCCGTTCGTCTCACCTGACGAGGCGGCGCACGTGCGGGCGAAGGTCCCCGGCCTCCTCTTCGGCGTCATGACCGGCTTCCTCGTCGGCGAGACGCACGAGGACATGCGCGAGCGCGCGAACGAGCTGTACGCGCGCCGACCGCGGCAGCAGTCCTTCGACGAGTGGCTGGCCGCGTACTCCGAGCGCTGCGTCGTCGGCTCGGTGGACGAGGTCGTCGCGCGGCTCCGGGAGTACGAGCGCGCCGGCTGCGACCGCCTGATGCTCCAGCACCTGCTCCACACCGACCTCGAGCCCGTCCGGCTGCTCGGGCGCGAGCTCGCTCCGGCGCTGGCCTAGAGCCGTCCGCCGCGTCGGCGACGATCCGGGCCGTGGACGAGCCCGGCACCGGTCGCCTCGAGACCTTCAGCGACGGCGTGTTCGCGATCGCCGCCACCTTGCTCGTGCTCGAGTTCTCCGTTACCTGGGACGGAGACCTCGGCCACCAACTCCTCCACCTCTGGCCGTCCTACCTCGCCTACGTGACGAGCTTCGTCACGATCGGAATCATCTGGATGAACCATCACCACACGGTCTCGCTGATGGGGCGGATCGACCGGACGATGCTGTTCATCAACAACCTGCTCCTGCTGACGGTCGCGTTCCTGCCGTTCCCCACGGGGCTCGTGGGGACAGCCATCGAGAAGGGCGAAGGCGAGCAGGCCGCCGCGCTCGCCTACGCGGGCACCCTCGTCGTGATGGCGATCCTGCACCAGTTCTGGTGGCAGTACGCCCGCCGCGACCGGCGGCTGATCGCCGACGCAGTGCCGGATTCCGCGCTACGCGCCGTCGACCGCGCCTACTGGCCCGGCGTGCCGATGTACGGGTTCGTCTTCATCGTCGCGCTCTTCAGCCCGCTCGCCGCCGTCGTCATCACGTTCGCAATCGCGGCGTTCTATCTACCGTCCGCCGCTCTCTTCGATCGCTGACTCGAGCCAGGTCGTGGCTGCCGCGAGCGCCGCGACATCGCTCGACTTGAGCACGACCTCGACCGTGAAGCCGTCCCTCCCGAAGCTCGGGTAGGAGCCGACGAGCACGTTCGGCCAGCGTTCGCCCGTCTCCGCGAGCGACGCAGAGATGACGCTCTCGTACGTGTGGTAGACGCGATGCCAGCTCTCGATCGGGCTGCCGCGGCGGAACTCTTCCTCGATGGAGGCGAACATCGCCTCCATCTCCGACGGCAGACCGGGCAGGACGAAGACGTTCTCGATCGCGAAGCCCGGCGCGCCGCCGAGCGGGTTCGCGAGCGGGCGACTGCCGCGCGGCAGCAGCGCCCAACGGGCCGCGTACTCGGGGTTGCGGGTGAACCGCGCGCGCAGGTCGGCGGCCAACTCCGGCACCTCTTCCTGCGGGACGCGGAAGGCGGCGGCGAGCGCCTCGCGGGTCAGGTCGTCGGGCGTGCCGCCGAGGCCACCCGTGACGAGGAGGAAGTCGACGCGCGGCGCCTCGGCCCGGACGAACTCGGCAATGGTGTCGATCTCGTCGGGCAGAGCCGCCATGAGATGCACGTCCACACCGAGCGGCGCGAGGCGGCGGGCGAGCCAGGACGCGTTCGTGTTGGGCACGTCG
>DATFSG010000046.1:0-14453 GCA_035262765.1 Gaiellaceae bacterium
GAAGACGAGCTCCTGGTCGTTCTCGAGGCGCAGCGCCTCGACGAGCTCGGCTCGCGAGCCGTCGTCCCTCTCGATCCAGCCGGCGTCCGTGACCTGGCCACCGCCCGCTGGATAGAAGGGCGACTCCGCGAGCTTGACCTGAAAGTAGCCGCCGCCGAGATCGACGTACGCCGTGATCGCCGTGCGGACGTCCGTCTGCTCGTAGCCGACGAACTCCGTCCGTGGCGCGCCGCCCAACCGCGGCTCATGGCCGCCTGCGCCCTGGCGGGAGATCTCTCGATGCTCTTCCATGAGCTGGGTGAACTCCTCGTCGTTCACCTCGAGACCTCGTTCGCGGGCGAGCTCCTGCGTCAGCTCGATCGGGAACCCGTAGGTCGCCGCGAGGACAAATGCCTCCTCGCCGCCGATGGACGATCCTTCGGCGGCCTGCTCGAAGAGCTTCATCCCACGCTCGAGCGTCTCGCCGAAGCGCTCCTCCTCGGCGGCGAGCACGCGGTGGATCTCGTCTCGGTGCTCGACGAGCTCGGGATACGCCGGCCCCATCTGCTCGATCACGATGTCGGCGAGTCCCGGCAGGAACGGCGGCTTCATCCCGATCCGCAGCCCGTGCTGGGCCGCGCGTCGGACGATGCGGCGCAGGACGTAGCCGCGCCCTTCGTTCGCCGGCGCGACGCCCTCGGCGACGATGAACGCCATGCCGCGGCCGTGGTCGGCGAGCACGCGGTGCGCTTTCGTGGCGTCGGACGTCTCGCCGTACGCGATCCCCGACTGGTCCTCGATCCAGCGCATGATCAACTGGTACCCGTCGGTGTCGTAGACAGAAGGCACCTGCTGCACGACGCGCGCCAGCCGCTCGAGGCTCATTCCGGTGTCGATGTTCTTCGCGGGCAGGTCGGTGAGCGTGCCGTCCGCGTGGAGCTCGTATGACATGAAGACGAGGTTCCAGACCTCGAGGAAGCGCTCGCAACGGGAACATCCAGGCTTGCAGTCCTCCGTGCCGCAGCCGACCTCTTCCCCCCAGTCGTAGTAGATCTCGGAGTCCGGGCCGCATGGGCCGGGGCCTCCGACCGACCAGAAGTTCTCCGACGACGGGAGCGGGACGATCCGCTCCAGCGGCATGCCGACCGCCTGCCAGAGCTCGATCGCCTCCTCGTCGGGGCCAAGCTTCAGGTTGGGATCGCCGGCGTGGACGCTCGGCCAGAGCCGGTCCCAGTCGAGCCCCAGCCGGTCACGGAGGAACTCAGCCGCGTACTCGATCGCCCCCTGCTTGAAGTACTGCCCGAATGAGAAGTTGCCGAGCATCTCGAAAAACGTGAGGTGGTAGGTGTCGAGACCGACCTCGTCGATGTCGACCGTGCGGAAGACCTTCTGGGCGTTCGTCGTCAGGGGAGCCGGCGGTGCCTCGCGACCGAGGAAGAACGGCATCTGGGGCTGCATCCCGGCGGTGATGAGGAGGGTGGAGCGGTCGTCGGCGCGCGGGATCAGGGACGCGGACGGGCAGCGCAGGTGGCCGTTCTCCTCGAAGAACGCCAGGAATCCCTCCCGCAGTTCGGCCGTAGTGCGCACGGCGGCCATTGTAGGAGCGCTCGTTCCGGGGACGGCCGGACCCGGCGTTAACATCGGTCCGTGCCGTTGGACGTTCTGACGCCGGTTGCACCTCGGCGCCGCAGACGCCGCTACCGCACCGGGAGGGTCATGCTGGTGCTGCTGCTCGTGCTCGCCGCGGCGGGCGCGGGAGTCTGGTTCGGGCGGCGGGCCGAGGCGAAGACCCCGCACCACGCGGGCGCCGCACAGCAGCGGACCAAGACGCCGCCCGCACGGACGACGCCGCCGGTGGCGGATCCGAAGCCGCAGCCGCAGGCGCCGCCGCGCCTCCTCTACGGCACGCCGCTCCTCGCGGGCGACCACGTCCGCGTCCGGGCGCCGGCCGCGATCCTCGTCGACGCCGGCACCGGCCGCGTCCTCTGGGCCCGTCGCCCCCACGAGCGGCGGCAGATCGCTTCGCTGACGAAGATCATGACCGCGACCCTCGCGCTACGAGAGGTGCCGTGGGGCAGCAAGATCAAGGTCGACAAGAGGGCAACCTTGGTTCCGCTTGTGAAGGAAGGGCTCCGTACCGGCGAGCGGGTGAAGGCGTGGAAGCTCTTCTACGCGCTGCTCCTCTACTCCGGCAACGACGACGCGGCGCAGCTCGCGATCTCGAGCGCGGGCTCGATCCACGCGTTTCTCCGCCAGATGAACGCCGAGGCCAACGCGCTCGGGCTGCACGACACCCACTACACCACCCCGAGCGGCGTGATCGACCGCGGCAACTACTCGACCCCGTGGGATCTCGCGGCCCTCACCCGCTACGCCTTCCGCAACCCGCGCTTCGACCACCTCGTGAAGACGAAGCGGATCCAGGTGAAGTGGTCGGCACCGACCAACTCGAAGATCTACCTCAACAACAACTTCCTCCTTCATGAGTACACGGGCGCGAACGGCGTCAAGACGGGCTACACGCACGAGTCGGGCTGGTGCCTCGTCGCGTCGGCCACACGGCACGGAGAGCGGCTGATCGCGGTGGTTCTCGACTCGCCGAACATGTACGCCGATGCTCGGCAGTTGCTGAACCTCGGTTTCTCTCACACCTAGGACGGCTACGGTCCGCGGCGGTGAGACTCCCGTCGCTGGCAGCCGGGACCGACCTCGCCGTGGATCTCGGAACGGCGAACACCGTCGTCTTCCGCCGCGGCGAGGGGATCGTCCTGTTCGAGCCGTCCGTCGTTGCGATGGACGAGCAGACGGGTCAGGTCTACGCCGTCGGCGAGAAGGCGCGGCAGATGCTCGGCCGCACGCCGGCGACGATCGTCGCGACCCGGCCCCTGCGGCACGGCGTGATCGCGGACTTCGAGACGACGGAACAGATGCTCGGCCAGTTCATCCGACTGGTCGGCGGCAGCCGGCTGCGGCGCGCGGTGATCGTCTGCGTCCCGAGCGGCCTCACGCAGGTCGAGCGCGACGCGGTGGTGGAGGCGACGCTGTCGGCCGGCGCGCGCGAGGCGCACCTGATCGAGGAGGCGATGGCCGGCGCGATCGGCGCCGAGCTCCCGGTCGAGGACGCGATCGCCTCGCTCGTGGTCGACGTCGGCGGTGGCACGAGCGAGATGGCGGTGATCGCGCTCGGCGGCATCGTCGTCTCGACCTCACTGCCGGTCGGCGGCTACGACCTCGACGACGCGATCGTCCGCTTCGTCCAGGACAACCACCGGCTGCTCGTCGGCCACGAGCAGGCGGAGCGGGTGAAGATCGAGATCGGCAGCGCGCTCGAGGGTCATGCCCAGGTGGCGGAGGCGGAGGTCGCCGGCCGCTACATGTCGACCGGCATGCTCGCCCGCATCACGCTCAGTGAGGACGAGGTCCGCCATGCGCTCGAGCGGCCGCTGTCACGGATCGTCTCGGCGCTGAAGGAGCTGCTCGAGCAGACCCCGGCCCAGCTCGCCTCGGACATCGCTGATCGCGGGATCACGCTCTGCGGCGGCGGCGCGCTGCTGCCTGGCTTCGCCGAGCTCATCCGCCGTGAGACCGGGCTCCCGGTCAGCCGCGACCCGGAGCCGCTGACCACCGTCGCGCGGGGCGCCGGAGCCGCCCTCGCGGAGCTCGACACGCTTCGCCGCTCGCAGCGCCGGCAGCGCTCGCGGAGCGGCCGCCGCTGAGCCGCTGGTTCGTACCCCGAAAAGTGGTCAAAAACGGCGCCAACTCTGCCGATAGGTACCTGGATGGAGAACCTCGGCATCGAAGAGATCCGGCGCGAGCTGGCAGTCCTCGAGGCGAGGGCTGCCCTCCTGTCGGCCAAGCGCAGCCATTTGCACCACCAGATCGATTTCGGCTTCGAGACCGGGACGACGCGGGACCGCGAGCGCGAGGTCTCGGACGAGCGCAACGAGCTGCACAAGCGGATCGATTCCCTGAAGGAAGCTCTCCGCGTGCGCGAAGCCGCCGCCTGAGCCGCCGGCATTCTTTGGGGTGCCGGCTACGCCCGGCGGTGTCGTGCCGCCCTCCCAAACGCACCGCTCGGCCTGTGACAGGCTGATCGGACTGCGACCTTAGACACGGGAGGGAGATTCCGGTGCTTGCTGCGTATTCGTTCGGCCAGGTGATGTACTCGATGTTCGTCTTCTTCGCGTGGATCCTGTTCTTCTGGCTCCTCTTCACCGTCTTCGGCGATCTGTTCAGCCGGCACGACGTCTCCGGCTGGGCCAAGGCCGGCTGGACCCTCCTCGTGATCATCCTCCCGTTCCTGGGCATCTTCATCTACCTCATCGCCGAGGGAAGGGGCATGGGCGAGCGGGCCGTGGCGAGGGCGCAGTCCCAGCAGGCGCAGGCGGACGACTACATCCGCGCAGCCGCCACGTCGAGCTCTCCGACCGAGGAGATCGCCAAGGGCAAGCAACTGCTGGACTCCGGAGCGATCACGCAAGGCGAGTTCGACAGGCTCAAGGCCAACGCACTCGCCGGCTGAGCGCGACTCAGGGTCGCGCGCGACGCCGGCGGCTACCTGACCACAGCAGCCAACTCGATCCGAACCACAGAGCTGGGAAGACCAGCAGGCCGGCGAGGCTTGGACCGTCAGCCGCCAGCCAGACAACGAAGGCGACGAAGAGGCTCAGGCTCCAGAAGAGCCAGACCACCGCGGTCCCCGCCACGATCGCGGCGTTGCGCACGGGGCGAACCGGGAATCCCGTCCCGGGGAGGTCGCGGAGCGCGGCGCGTAGCTGCACCCGGTGCCGTGCGCGCAGCGCAGCGTCCAGCCGGTCGCCGAGCTCCTCCAGCGTGAGTCGCCCCTCGCGGTAGTGGCGCTGAAGCTCGTGCGCGGCCCGTTCGCGGTCGCGCTCACCCGCCAGGACGGTCATGCCGTGATGCTACCGCGCACGATCACGGAGCCACGGCGACGATCTTCCGCTTCGTGATCGCCTTCGCTCGATGACCCTGGGTGATCAGGACGAGCCGGTGCATGGCGGTTACCGCGAGCAGCGTGTTGGGGTTCAGCCGATGTATGTCCTCGGGCGGGTTGCCGACGTAGGCCCAGTACTTCTCCGCGTCGGAGCGGAGGTCGACCGCGGTGAGTAGCTGGGTGCTGCAGCAATGGACGAGGACAACGAGCTTGTGCTTGCCGAGGAAGACGGGCGAGACACCCGGGCCCATGTTCCGAATCGTCCGTTGCGACTCGACGGTCGGCGCGCTCGCGACGTTCACGATCCTGGTCCGGGTGCCGTCGAACAGAGCGATGAACCGGCCGTGCGGCGACCAGTTGATGACGAGCTCGGGCGGCGTTCCGACCCCAACATGAGGCGGGAACGGGATCGTGCGAACGCTTCCCGTTTGCAGATTGCGGATCGCGAGGGCCGTCAGAACCCCCGAGTCGACCGTCAGGTAGGCGAGCTCGGTGCCGTCGGGACTGAGGGCGGGGCTCATGGCATCGTCGGCGATCAGGACTCGCTTGCCGCTGGCCAGCGCGATCTCGTAGAGGCGTGGAGACGAGTCGTCGACCGAGACGTAGGCGGACTGCCGATCCGCCGACAGCGCCATCGCTTGCATGCCGTAGCCATCCGGGATCTGCGGGCCGTTCCTGAGCAGCCTCCCTCGCGAGTTGAGCACAGCAAGCTGGTGGCCGTTCCCGTCAGACCCCGCGAGCGCGACCAGGTACGCACCCTGTGGCACGAACGGCTGCGGCGAAGAGGCCGTCCCGGCGAACGCGGACGCCGCGAGGAGCACGCCCGCGACCAGCGCGGCGAACACCGGAACGAGCAGCCAGAACCTCACATCCCGAAGTTTGGCACCCCTTGTAGGCTCCCGCCAGATGGGGTTCAGCGAAAAGATCAAGCGCTTCTTCCACCGGCAGCCGCCCACGGCGGAGGAGCTAGCCGCTCGCGCCGAAGCGGAAGACGTGCGCAGTCAGATCCAGGAGAACGAGGCCGCGCTGAAGCCCCAGGTCGACGCCCGGCTGGGCGGCGGCGATCTCACGCCACCGCCGTTCTGAAGTGCCTCTCGGCTGATCGCTAGTGGGTCAGCGACTCTTCGTCCGCGGCGATCGTCTCGCGGATCTTCTCGAGTGAGCGCCGGATCAGGCGGGAGACGTGCATCTGCGAGATCCCGACCTGCTGCGCGATCTGTGACTGCGTGAGCCCATCGAAGAAGCGGAGCTGCAGGATCTTCCGCTCTCGCTCGTCCAAGGCCTTGAAGCCCGGCGCGAGCACGGCCCGGTCCTCAGAGACCTCGTATTGGTGCTCGTCCGTGCCAAGCGACTCGAGCGGGTCGAGGTCGTCGTCGTCGCCTCCCCCGCCGCCGACCGACAGCGACAGGGACGTGTAGGCGCGGCCCGATTCGAGCGCCTCGAGCACTTCCTCCTCCTCGACGCCGGCGGCCTTCGCGAGCTCCGGGATCGTCGGCGAGCGGCCGAGCTGCACCGTGAGCTGCTCGACGAGCCGCGACAGCTGGACGTTCAGCTCCTGCAGGCCACGCGGCACGCGTACGGCCCAGCCCTTGTCGCGGAAGTGGCGCTTGATCTCTCCGATGATGTTCGGCGTCGCGTACGTCGTCAGCTCGACGCCGCGCTCGAGATCGAAGCGGTCGATCGCCTTGATCAGCCCGATCGCCCCGATCTGGACGAGATCCTCGAGCTGCTCGCCGCGGTACGAGTAGCGCCGCGCAAGCGAGCGAACGAGCGACATGTACTGCTCGATCAGCTGCTCGCGCGCCCGGAGGTCGCCCTCCTCGTGGTAGCGGCGGAGCAGGATCTTGTCGTCGACCCGCGTCATTGCGCGATCCGTTTCGTCAGCTCGACCCACGCAGCGCCGTTGCGTTCCTCAACCTCGTACGTGTCGCAGACGGTCTCGAGGACTCGCTGCAGATCGAGGTCGCCGTCGGAGCCGATCGCCTGCACGGTGGCCGGCGGGAACGGCCCGAGCGAGGCGTGCAGCACGCCGTCGTCGGCGGAGAGGGAAACGACGAGCTCGCCCGAGTCGTCGCGGAGGGCGAGCAGCGCCTCGATCCCCACCTGCAGGTCGTCGAGGTCGTCGTACGTCACGTCGAGGCGCATGGCGAGGCCGCCGGTGACGAGGTGCGCGATCGGCCGGAAGTCTTCCTCGGCCGGGATGACGAGCTGGATCTCTTCGGTCGTCACGTTCCCGCCTCTCGCAGCTCTTCGAGGAGATCGGTCTCGCGCCGGGCCGCGGCCTCCTTGCCCGCCTGCACGGCGTGGCGCCAGTCGCGTCGCGCCTTGAAGTCGGCGGCGCCGAAGCTGACCCCCGCCGCGAAACCGGAGACCTTCTGCACGGGTCGCGTGATAGCGAAGCTCACCGCTCGCACCGCCGTGTCGACGCTGTCCGCGGCGTCCACGGCGCTGTCGGTGACCTGATCGACCTTGTCGAGCTGCAGATTCACGCGGTCCACGCTGCCTCCAACCTTGTCCACCACCGGGAAGACGGATTTCTCCGCTCCCCGGATGAACGCGGAAACCTCCGCAGCGGTTCCGGCCAATCGCACGAAGAAGAACGCGAGCGAGAGCCCGACCGCGAACAGGAACACGGCGAGCGCCAGCTCCCAGAGATCCCCCCAAGTGAATGCCGCGACCAGCATCCTCGCCCGATCTTAGTGAGATGCCGTGATCAGGCCGTAGCCGACGACGGTGTCGCCGTCGTAGAGCACCGCGGCCTGGCCGGGCGCGACGCCGTACGCCGGCTCGTCGAGCTCGAGGCGAAAGCCGCGCGGAGTCGGCTGGACGCGGGCCGGAACCGCGGGCGAGCGGTAGCGGAGCTTCGCCTCGACTCGCTCGGCCTCTGCGTAGAGGCGGCCGCGAGCGGTGACGTCCGTGCGGGCGAGCGACTCGCGCGGGCCGACGACGACGGCGTTCGACGACGGGCGCGTGCCGAGGACGTATAGCGGCTCGGCGGCGGTGAGCCCGAGCCCGCGGCGCTGGCCGGGCGTGAACCGCCAGAAGCCGTCGTGGCCGCCGAGCTCGTTTCCGTCCTCGCCGATGATCGCGCCCTCCTGCGGCTCGACCCCGTGCCGGCCGAGGAACGCGCGGTAGTCGTCGCCGGCAAGGAAGCAGGCCTCCTGGCTCTCGGGCTTGCGGGCGGCGGCGAGACCAGCGCGCTCGGCCTCGGCGCGCGTGGCTTCCTTGTCCTGCTCCCCGAGCGGGAACGAGATCTGCGCGAGGTGCTTCGGATCGAGGGCCGCGAGCATGTAGCTCTGATCCTTCGCGGGATCGGTGCCACGGGCGAGCAGCTGCCGGCCGTCGCGCTCGACGATGCGCGCGTAGTGGCCGGTCGCGAGGCGCTCCGCACCGGCGCGCCGCGCGAACGCGAGCAGCTCCGCAAAGCGGAAGCCGCCGTTGCAGCGCGTGCACGGGTTCGGCGTCTCGCCGCGCGCGTAGCCGCGCACGAACGGGGTGACCACCGCGCGGCGGAACTCCTCGCGCAGGTCGAGCGTCACGTGGGGCACGCCGAGCCGGTGGCACGTCTCCCGTGCCGCGATCACGCTCTCGGGCGAGCAGCAGGCGCGCTCTGAGTCAGGCCCGTCCGGATCGAGCCAGAGCCGCAGCGTCACGCCGAGCGCGTTCGGCAGCGAGCGGAGGAGCGCGACCGCGCTGTCGACGCCGCCGCTCATCGCCACGGCGACGCGTCCGGGCGCCGGCGCAGCGCGGAAGACCGGCCCGAGCGCGTTGGCGAGCGCGTCGACGGCGAGCGTCTCTCCACCGACCGCCGCCGCCTCGAGCAGCGTCAGCCCCGCGACGTCGCGTTCGAGCCCCGGCGCATCCGCCCCGACGATCCGACCGCCGTCGACGCGCAGGCGGACCGCAGCCCACTCGCCGTCGCGACTCGAGTCTCCGAAGATCTCGCGCATGGGGCCACCGTACAGAGGTGCCCGGCCCCGGCATCCAAACCGAGCTATGTGATCCTGGTCTCCCAGGTGGGTGCGGTGCCCACTTTCGGCAAATGCCTTGGCGGGACGCCCGCTCCCTTTCACGTAGCGTTGGATCTACATGTGTGCCCGATTCGGCGCACGGGGCCGAGCCAGGAGACTGTAGCGCCTGCTACTGCGGCTGGGTGACGGCCACCGGTAGTTCCACCGTGGCGCGGAGCCCGCCTCCTTCGCGCGAGGCGAGGATGAGGGTTCCGTCGTGGGCCTGCGTGATGCTCTGGACGATCGTCAGTCCGAGGCCGACGCCCGCGTGGTCGCGGCGTGTGCGCTCGCTGCCGCGGAGAAACGGCTCGACCAGCGCGGACACGGACTGTGGAGCGAGCTGCTCGCCGGTGTTCTCAACCGTGAGGACGGCGCTCCTGACGTGAGAGCTGGTCGAGACCCAGACGGTGCCCTGTTCGGGCAAGTTGTGGACGATCGCGTTGTGCACGAGATTCGTCGCCATCTGCAGCAGGAGCGCGTAGGAGCCGACCGTGGGGGTCGGATCGCCCGAGGTCTCGATGGTGATACCGCGTCGTTCTGCGAGCGGGAGGAGTGTCTCCGCAGCTTCCTCGGCGATGAGCGACAGGTCGACGGGCTCTCCGATGAAAGACCGCCGGTCGGCGCGGCTGAGCAGGAGCAGTGCTTCGGTGAGATCGATCGCTCGGCTGTTGACGTCGCGCAGGCGGTCGACCAGCTCGCTGTTTCCGTTGGAATCCCTGCGAGCGACGTCGAGGAGCGTCTGCGTGATCGCCAGCGGAGTGCGCAGCTCGTGGGAGGCGTTCGCCGCGAATCGCTGCTGTTCGGCGACGTGCGCCTCGAGCCGCGCGAGCATGGCGTCGAAGCTGTCCGCGAGCTCGCGGAACTCGTCCTGACTTCCGTCGAGCTCGATCCGGTGGGAGAGCGATCCCTTTGCGGCCATGCGCGTGGCGTCGGTGATCGGCGTCAGCGGAGCCAGCATGCGACCGGCGAGAAACCAGCCGCCCAGCAGGCCGAACACCAGCAGGAACGCCATCACGATCGCCGCGATCGGGGCGAAGTCGCGCAGCAGGTCGCCGTGGCTCTGCACCATGAAGATCACGCCGGGGTGCGCCCCACGCGAGAGGGAGAAGTAGCCGGCTACGAGCAGCACGGCGCCCGCGAGCATGAGGAAGCCGGCGTAGCTGAGGGTGAGCTTGAGACGAACGCTCAGACCGCGACGCCTACTCACGCTCGTCTCCTTCGTCTCCGGTCGCGGGCGCTGCCTCGATGCGGTAGCCGACGCCGGGCACGGTGGCGATGATCCAGGGCTCGCCCAGCCGTTTGCGGAGTGCCGACACCGTGATGCGCACCGCGTTGGTGAACGGGTCCGCGTTCTCGTCCCACGCTCGAGCCAGGAGCTCTTCGGCGCTCACGACGCCGCCTCCGGCAGCGACGAGGACTTCGAGCACGGCGAACTGCTTCCGGGTCAGCGCGACGTAGCGGTCGTCGCGGTAGACCTCTCGGCGGAACGGATCCAGCCGCAGGCCCGCGAGCTCCAGCACGGGCGGTCTGCTGTGAGCGCGCCTGCGGTCGAGCGCTCGGAGCCGGAGGACGAGCTCGCGGAGCTCGAACGGCTTCGTCAGGTAGTCGTCCGCGCCGACCTCGAAGCCGGTCTCCTTGTCGTCGAGACGGTCGGCAGCGGTGAGCATGAGAATCGGCATGCCGCTGCCGGAAGCGACGACGCGCCTGGCGATCTCGTCGCCGTTAGGTCCGGGAATGTCCCGATCCAGGACGGCGATGTCGTAGGCGTTGAGGCTCAGGAGCTCGAGGGCGGTGTCACCGTCGCCCGCGATGTCCGCGGCGATCGCTTCGAGGCGCAGCCCGTCGCGGATTGCCTCGGCCATGTAGGGCTCGTCCTCGACGATCAAGACTCGCATGCTCCGATGCTAGAGCCGCCACGTATCGCCGACATATCGAAAACGGGATACGGGCTGGCAACACCCCACTCCCTTGAATGGCGGACATGGTTCGGGTTCGCAGGATCCGCGTCGCCGGCCTCCTCCTGGTCGTCACGGCGGGCGCCGCATCCCTGGGCCATGAACTGACGGCCTCCCCGCCGTCGCCGGCCCAGTCGCCCCTCGCCGTCCTGCGCAGTGCCCACACGGGTGCGCGCGAGCACCGTCGTGCGCTGCCCAGGACGGTGTGGCCGGGAGCCGGCCAGGCCGCCGTCCAATTGGGACGGTCCCGCGTCCAGGCCGGCCCGAACCAGCACGAGGCTGCCATCGCGAGTCTCGCGAAGGTCATGACGGCCTATCTCGTGCTCCACGATCACCCGCTGCGCTGGGGCGAAGCCGGCCCGACCGTCACGCTGACCGACGCCGACGTGGCCGACACCGACCGCCGGCGCGAGCAGCGTGAGTCGGTGGTGTCCGTCGCCGCCGGAGAGGAACTCACCGAGCGCCAAGCGCTGCAGGCGCTATTGCTGCCGTCGGCGAACAACATCGCCGCAGTTCTCGCGCGCTGGGACGCCGGCTCCGAGCGCCGGTTCGTCGCCCGGATGAACGCCGCCGCCCGGTCGTTCGGGATGACCCGCACCCGCTACACCGACCCCAGCGGTTACGCGAACACGACCGTGTCGACCGCCGCGGACCAGGTCCTCATCGCCGATCGAGCCATGCGCGTGCCGGCATTCGCGAGGATCGTGTCGAAGACGAGCGCGTTACTCCCGGTCGCCGGCGTCGTGCAGAACACCAACACGTTGCTCAAGCGCGGCGGGTTTGTCGGCGTGAAAACCGGCTCGGACGACGCGGCCGGCGGCTGCTTCGCCTTCCGGGCCATCCGCCGGATCCACGGCATGAAGACGACGATCACCGGGGTCGTGCTGGGCCAGCCCGGCGACGACCCGATCGCAGCGGGCCTCGAGACCGCCGCCGCGATGGTCGTCCGCATCACGGGTCGGCGGACGCCGGGGGCACCGGGTGTCTAGGCCCGCGATCACCTCGCACGACCGGAGAACCGTGCGGGTCTACCGCCGGCGTCGCCCGTTCCGGCGGCTCGTGCTGATCGCCGGAGTCGCCACGGTCGCAGCCGGCCTGCTGGCGGCGTCCCACAGCGTGCTGGGGAAGAGTCGTTCGTTCGCGCTGCCGAGCAAGGCCAGCCTCGCAACGATGAGCGTGCCTCAGCGAATCGCTGCGATCGCGACGAGCCAGGTCGGATACACGACCGACCCCGCCGACTCCTACTGCAACAAGTTCAGTGGGTTCTGGTCCGCCGGCGACGCCTGCTCGAGCGGCAACACCGCGGAAGAATGGTGCGCAGACTTCGCGGCCTGGGCCTGGCGAAAGGCCGGGGTGCAATTCAGCTACGGCTACGACCGGGGGGAAATCAACGGTGGTGCCGTCAGCTTCTACGAGTGGGCCGTCGCCAACGGCAGGTGGCAACCGGCGACGTCCACCTACGAGGCCGCTCCCGGAGACATCGCCGTCTACGGCCTCTCGCTCGGCGCCACTCCGTACGCCGCTCACGTCGCCGTCGTCCGCCGAGACCTCCCCGGCCGGCGCGGTCCCGACGTGGTCAACGGCGACGGAAATCTGACGGCGTTCTCGGCCGTGGAGACGAGCGAAGACCAGCGCTACATCACGGTCGGCAACAAGCGCTACCCGCTTGCCGGCTTCGTGCGTCCGCCTAGTTAGTCGCTACTCGGTTGGGGATCGAGCAGCCGGAGGCCGAGCTCACGCAGCGCCTCGTCGGGATACGGCGTCGGCGCGCCGGTCAGCGGGTCGGCGCCGCTCGCGATCTTCGGGAACGCGGTCACCTGCCGGATGTCCGGCTCGCGTGCGAGCTGGGCGATGAAGCGGTCGATTCCCATCGCGAACCCGCCGTGTGGCGGCGCTCCCATCTGCAATGCGTCGAGGAGATAGCCGAACTTGTCGCGCTGCTCCTCCTCGCTCATGCCCATCACCCGGAAGACGGCCTGCTGCACGCCCGCGTCGTGGATCCTGATCGAGCCCGAGCCGAGCTCCCAGCCGTTCCAGATCAGGTCGTAGTGCTGGCCGAGCGCATGCGCCGGATCGTCCTCGAGCGTCGCCTCGCACTCGGGGATCGGCGCGGTGAATGCGTGGTGCATGAACGTCCAGCCGCCGAATTCCTCGCTGTGCTCGAAGAGCGGGAAGTCGGTGACCCAGTGGAAGACGTTCAGGCTCGAGTCGATCAGATCGAGCTCCTGGGCCAGATGGAGGCGGAGAAAGCCCAGGACGCGGGCGACGACCGGCTCCTCGTCGGCGACGAACAAAGCGGTCGATCCCTCGGGAACGCCGAACGTCTCGAGCTCGCGCTCGGAGAGGAACTTCGAGATCTGTGTGAGGTTCGCGAGCCCCTTCGCGCCCCACTCCTTCGCGACCTCCTCGAGCCGCGCCTGCTCGCTGCGGGAGAACGTCCGCGGGACGACGACGTACCGCACGCACGGCGCGTTCTTGAAGACCCCGAACTCAGAGTTCCGCGTGATCTCGGTCGCGTCCCGGATCTCCAGCTCGAAGCGGAGGTCGGGCTTGTCGGAGCCGTAGCGGAGCATCGCCTCTGCGTACGTCAAGTGCGGGAACGGCCGCTGCGGCACCTCGACGCCGGCGGCCTCGAAAGCCCCGACTACGGCAGCCTCCATCACGTCGAGCACGTCCTCGCGCTCGACGAAGGCCATCTCGAGGTCGAGCTGGCGGAATTCGAACTGCCGGTCGGCGCGGAGATCCTCGTCCCGCCAGCACGTCGCGATCTGGTAGTAGCGGTCGATCCCGCCGACCATGCAGAGCTGCTTGAACAGCTGCGGCGACTGGGCGAGGGCGTAGAACTTTCCCGGCTGCAGGCGCACCGGCGTGAGGAAGTCGCGCGCGCCTTCTGGCGTGCCGCGCGTCATGCTCGGCGTCCAGACGTCCACGAAGCCGCGCTCGTCCATCACGCTGCGGATCGCCGAGATCGCGATGTGGTTGAGCCGCAGGTTGCGCTGCATCCGCTCGGTGCGCATGTCGAGCCAGCGATAGCGGAGGCGCAGGGTCTCGTCGACGTTCTCCTCGTCGAGCTGGAACGGGAGCGGCGTCGAGCGCGAGAGGATCCGCAGCTCGTCGACCTGGAGCTCGATCTGGCCGGTCGGCAGGTTCGGGTTGACGAGCTCCGGCGCGCGCGCCACGACCTCGCCGGTCGCCTGGAGCACGAACTCGTTGCGGATCTCGTGAGCAGTCTCGGCCGCGGACGGCGAGTGCTCCGGGTTGATGACGAGCTGGACCATGCCGGTGTGGTCGCGGAGGTCGACGAAGACGAGCCCACCGTGGTCGCGGCGCGTGTCTGCCCAGCCGGCGACCGTGACGCTGCGACCGGCGTCGTCGGCCCGCAGCTCGCCGCACATCACGTCGCGCCAGGCCATTAGAGCTCCGCGAGGCTGTGCACGACGCGGTCCTCCTCCCCGCGCCGCCGCACCTCGTACGTCCCGTCGCTGCGCGCAACGACGACCGTCTCCGCACCGAGCCGCTGCGCCTGGGTGAGCTGCCCCTTCATCGAGCGGCCAG
>DATFSG010000047.1:0-11067 GCA_035262765.1 Gaiellaceae bacterium
GCAGAGGCCGAGGCCGCCGAGACCGACAGCGAGGAGACGGCGGAGGGCGACGAGGCTCCGAAGCCGAAGAAGAAGACGCGGCGCGGCTCCCGCGGCGGCCGCAAGCGGAAGAAGCCGGCAACGGCCGGAGCGGCTGAGGCCGACGGAGCGTTGGAGGAGGAGCCCGAGCCGTCGCGCGGAGTCACGATCCACGTACCGGACGACGACATGGGCCGCGACGGCAAGGCGAAGCCCGTCGAGGAAGCGCCCGCCGAGCCGGAGCCCGAGGCGACGGAAGAGCCGACCACCGCCGAGGCTGCCGAGGAGGCGCCGAAGCCCAAGAAGAAGACCCGGCGCGGCTCGCGCGGCGGCAAGAATCGCAAGAAGAAGCCCGCCGCCGCCGCGTCCCAGAACGGCGACGAGGCGACTGCCGACGCGTCTGCCGACGCCGAACCCGCTCCAGAGCCGGAGCCCGCTGCGGAGAACGGCGATTTCGACTACGTCCCGATGTCCGAGTGGGGCGACGAACTGGAGACCAGTCGTTAGCTACACTGCCGACTCGCGGGCGCCAGGCCCGCGTTTCCACGCCATGAGCTCTTACGCGATCATCAGTCTCGGCGGTAAGCAGTACCGCGTCCATGAGGGCGAGCACCTGCTCGTCGACCGCCTGCGCGCGGACGAAGGCGCGACGGTCGAGCCGCGCGTCCTGCTCGTCGGCGGCAACGGGGCGCCGGACCTTGCGCCGTCCACGACGGTGACGGCCCGCGTCGTGGGGCACGAGCTCGGCGAGAAGATCCGGATCGGCAAGTACCGCCGCCGCACCGGCTACAAGAAGCACACCGGCCACCGCAGCAAGCTCACGCGGATCGAGATCGAGTCGATCGGAGCCGCCGACAAGCGCGCGAAGTCGGCCGAGAAGCCGAAGACCGAAGCGGCCGAGAAGCCGGCGCCGAAGCAGGCGGAGGCTCCGCAGGAGGCGGGTCTCCCCGAGGGCTACGCGTCGATGACGATCGCGCAGCTCACGGATGCGGCGGGCGGCTGGAGCCGCGAGCAGGTCGAGGCGGCGCTCGAGCACGAGCGCTCCGACAAGGCCCGCAAGGGCGCGCTCGCCGCGCTCGAATCGGCACTGGAGGACAAGTAATGGCGCACAAGAAGGGACTCGGCTCGTCGCGGAACGGCCGCGACTCGAATCCGAAGATGCTGGGCGTGAAGCTCTTCGCCGGCCAGGACGTGACGGCGGGGATGATCCTCGTCCGGCAGCGCGGCACGCGCTTCCGCCCGGGGCCCGGCGCCGGCATCGGCAAAGACGACACGATCTTCGCGAAGCGCGACGGCAGGCTCGCGTTCCGGACGAGCGGCGAGCGCCGCTTCATCTCGGTCGTCGACGCCGAGTAGCGCATGTTCCACGACCGCGCGCGCCTGACGGCCGTCGCGGGTCGCGGCGGCGACGGCTCGATCCACTTCCGGCGCGAGAAGTACGTGCCGCGCGGCGGTCCGGACGGGGGTGACGGCGGCGACGGCGGCGACGTCGTGCTCGTCGCCGACCTGCGGCGGCGCGACCTCTCGGGCTTCCGGCCGAACCAGAAGCTGCGCGCGGGTCGCGGCGGAGGCGGCGGCGGTCAGGGCTCGAACGGCGCACGCGGAGACGACGCCGTGCTCCCGGTTCCCGTCGGGACGCAGGTGTTCGAGGGCGACGAGCTCGTGGCCGACCTCGTCCAGGTGGGCGCGCGGGTCGTCGTGGCGAAGGGCGGCGGCGGTGGCCGCGGCAACCGGCACTTCGCCGGCCCGAGCCGGCAGACGCCGCGATTCGCCGAGGTCGGCTGGCGCGGCGAGGAGCGCGAGATCGAGCTCCGCCTGAAGCTCCTCGCCGACGCAGCGCTGGTCGGGCTTCCGAACGCCGGCAAGTCGTCGCTCCTGACGCGACTCTCGAACGCGCGTCCCAAGGTCGCCGAGTACCCCTTCACGACGCTCTCGCCGGTGCTCGGCACGGTCGAAGCGTCGGACGGGCGACAGCTGGTCGTCGCCGACGTGCCCGGGTTGATCGAGGGCGCGAGCGAAGGTGTCGGGCTCGGCCACGAGTTTCTCGCGCATCTCGAGCGCGCCCGGGTGCTCGTGCACGTGATCGACTCGGCGGAGGACAACGCCGACGACCGCTGGCACACGATCGACGCCGAGCTCGCCGCCTACGGGGCCGGCCTCGACGAGCGGCCGCAGATCGTCGTCCTCAACAAGATCGACCTCAGTCCCGAGCTGCCTGCTTTTGGCATCGAGGACGAGCGGATCCTCCGGGTCCTGCGCGTCTCCGCGGCCACAGGCGCCGGCCTCGATGAGTTGCGCGGGACGCTGTTCGAGCTCGTGCCCACCGAAGTGGAGGAGGAGCCCACCGAGCCCGCGGACGAGATCGTGGACTTCCTCGTCTACCGGCCGCGGCCCGCGCGCCGGCCTTTCCGCGTCTACCGCACCGAGCGCGGCTTCCGGGTCACGGGCACGCCGCCGGCGGAGGACGAGCTCGAGGCGATTCTCCGCGCCGCCGGCGTTCGTGAGGGCGACGAGGTGGAGCTGGGGGAGGAGCTGCTCGAGTGGGAGTAGTCCTGTACGGCGGCGCGTTCGACCCGCCGCATCTCGGGCACGTCGCGGTCGCGGACGCCGCGCGGAAGCGCTTCGACGTGGACGAGCTCGTCGTGCTCGTGAACGAGCAGCCAGGGCACCGTGCTGTCCACGCATCGACTCACGACCGTCTCGCGCTGGCGGCGGCGGCGTTTCCCGGCGACGACGTCCGGCTCGACCCCTACCCGCGCACCGTGGAGATGCTCCGTGCCGAGCGCCACGACGATCCGCTGTTCGTGATCGGCGCCGACCAGTTCCAGGGCTTTCTTGCCTGGAGCGAGCCCGAGGAGGTACTCGAGCGGACCCGACTCGCGGTTGCCACCCGGCCGGGCTTCCCGCGCAGCGAGCTCGACGCTGTGTTCAAGCAGCTCGGCCGCCCGGAGCGCGTCCTGTTTTTCGAGATCGAGCCGAATCCGTCCGCGTCGACCGACGTTCGGGCTCGGATCGCGGCCGGCGAGCCCCTCGACGGGCTCGTCCCGGCAGCTGTCGCACGGCTGATCGAGGCGCGCGGTCTTTACCGTCCGTGAGTCGGGGCTACACTGCAGAAAGAAAAGCGTCCAAGGAAACTGCAGACTCTGAACTCCCTCGAACAGGCCCGCCGCATCGCCGCTCTCGCCCGCGAGAAGCTGGCGGAGGACGTCGTGATCCTCGACATGCGGCCCGAATGCTCGTTCACGGACTACTTCGTGATCGCGACCGGTCGCAACTCGCGGCAGACCGCGGCGATCTGGGACGAGGTGCACTCCAACCTGAAGCAAGACCAGCGCGTCCTGCCTCGGAACGTCGACGGCATGCGCGAGGGCGACTGGATCGTGGCCGACTACCTCGACGTCGTCCTGCACGTCTTCACGCCCGACGCACGCCAGTACTACCGGCTCGAAGACCTGTGGAGCGACGTGCCTGCGGTCGACGTCGACGTCGCGGCCGTCTAGGCCGGCTGGATCCCGCGGCGAGTCAGAAGCACGTTGCCGACCCCGTCCGGCAGCCCGTGCACGAGTTTGCCGCCGAGCCGGAGATCGACCGCCGGGGCATACCCGAAGCGGATCCAGACGGGGCCGTTCTTCAGGTTCACCGGGAACGTCTTGCCCTGGAGCAGCGTGCCCTGGTAGACGGTCGGGCCGTTCGCGCCCGAGCGAACCCACAACCAGGAGCTCCCGCGCGACGCCACGATGACCGCCCTGGTGGGAAGCGTGACCGGCGGCGGCGTGCTGTGGTGGTGCTTCTTCGGCGTCGTGTGAGTTGCCGTCGTGGTCGGCGTGGTGGTCGGCGGTGGCGTCGCCTGCTTCGGGCTCGACGAGCCGCTGAGCTGCCAGGCCGCGACCGCGACGATCGCGACGATGATCCCGACGGCGACGAGCGGGCGCAGGAAGCCGATGCCGAAGCCCCGGCCCGATCGCTCGAACCGCTCGGGGACGAACGCCGGCTCGTCGGGACGCGCGAAGCGGCTGTTGTACTCCTCGACGTAGAGATTGCCGTCGAGCCCCAGGTAGTCGGCGTAGGTACGCAGGAATCCCTTGGTGTACGCGTCTCCGGGCAGCAGCTCCCAGCGCTCCTCCTCGAGCGCCTGGAGGTAGCGGTCGCGAATCCGGATCGCCTTTTGGACGTCGGCCGGCGTGAGGTTGCGCTTCAGGCGAGCCTCGCGGAGGCTCCCGCCGATCTCGAACATGCTGCATTGTCACGGACCCCGAGCGAGTCTGCCAATGCCGCTTAGGTGACCGCCGGTCGCCTTCTCGCCACGCGCGCGAGATCGGTCAAATCGGCGAGCGCCTGCTTGGCTTCGGTCGCGTCGCGATCGCGCAGCGTTGCATGGGCGCTACGCCCGGCGGTGTCCACGTGGACGCTCGCGAGGCGGAGCCGCCGCTGCACCGGCCCTTGCACATGGCGCAGGCTCTGTGTCTTCTCCAGCGGCACCCAGCACGTGACGCGACGCAGCCGGCCGCTCGTCGTCGCGACGACGGTGTCGCTGCGGCCCCAGCTCAGCGCCCGGTAGCGGAACGGGCTCTTCCAGAAGACTCGGCGCGGGGGAGGCGAGAGCTCGCGCGGTCGGTCCGGCAGCAGGCGATCGACGAGCTCCATGCCGAGCGCGCGCGTGCCGACGGGAACCAGGACGTGCAGCTGGCCGCGCTGCGCCTCGCCTTCTCCCTTGCGTCGCTGGCGGCCGGCGATGTCGACCTCCAGCCGGCACCAGCCCAGCGGCCGCCACAGCAGCGGCTCGACGAGCCGCACGGCCTGAACGCGGCCCGGCCGAATCACCTCGGCCGTCAACGCGATGAGGCCACCGCGCAGGTGGAGGCCGTCGGGGCCGTCCGAGACGGTCAGCCGGTATTGCTGGTTGAACCGGCGCCAGACGAAGGTCACCATGCTGAGCGCCCAGACGAGGCCGGCTCCCCGTAGGGCGCGGCCAACTGTGTGCGGTGAGACTGCCAAACCGACGATCAGGCCCACGAGGACGACGACGAGCCACCAGTTCTCGAGCAGGACCGAAGCGACGAGCCGACCGGTCGGGACGGTCGCCAGGACGTGCTCCGCCTGCGGCTCGGGCTTCTCGTCAGTCGAAGGTGCCGGAGTCGCTGCCTCGTCGTGACGGGCGCCTCGTGCCAGAGCGAGGAGCTGATCGCGCAGCGGCTCGACTTCGTGCTCGGCGACATACGCGAGCCGCGCGGTGCCGCCGCTTGATCCTGCCATCCGCAAGCGCAGTTCGGCGACGCGGAACATGCGCGCCAGCCCGGGCCGCACGACGTCGATCGCCTGGACCTGCGCAAGCGGGAACCGCAGCGACTGGCGCCGCAGCAATCCGGTCTCGATCCGCAGGTCGTCGTCCTCGATCCGCCATCGCGTCACTAGCCAGGAGACAACGCCGGCGAGGGCGAGGACGCCGATGATGGCCAGCTGGAACGCCTCGTTGCTCAACTTTTCGCTGCCGAACGCGATCAGGATCAGCGGGATGGTGAAGGCGATCGTCAGGCGCCCGCCTCGCACCACGGGCGAGAGCGGATGGAGGCGATGCCAGCCCTCGGGCGGCCCGCTGCTCACAGGCCGGCCGCCTGCGCCTCGCCGAGCTCAGCGAGACGGTCGCGCAGGCGCGCGGCTTCCTCGCGCTCCAAGCCGGGGATGCGCGCGTCCGTTGCCGCTGCAGCGGTGTGCAGGCGCACCGTCGCGAGGCCGAAGGACCGCTCGAGCGGGCCGGCCGTCACGTCGATGAACTGCATCCGTCCGTATGGCACCACCGACAGGCGGGCGAACATCACGCCGCGGCGGACGAGCAGGTCGTCCTCCCGTTCCGCGTAGCCCCACGAACCGAAGCGGCGACCGACGATTCCCCACGCGATCGCTCCGGCGACTAGTGCCCCAACCGCGAAGCCGTACGCCGCCGCCGATCCCGTCAACGCGCCGGCGACTGCGAGCCCGGCGAGGACGAGCAGGGCGGGCGCTCCGACCTCGAGCCGGCGCAACGTCAGCAGTTGCCGCGAGGGCGTCCGCCACTCTTCTGGTTCAACACCCACCGCGAGTGGACCCAGCCGGGCTCGAACCGGCGACCTTCGCGCTGCCAGCGCGACGCTCTCCCAGCTGAGCTATGGGCCCCTGGGACAGGCAGTGTAGCCGCCTAGACTCGTAGGCATGGCCCACGAAAGCGCCGAAGTCCTGCTGCGCGGCTACCACGCGTTCGTCGACGGCGATCTCGAGGCGATGGCGTCGCTGCTCGATCCCGACGTGGAGTGGGTGCCGGCCGGCGAGTCGGCTGCGATCGTGATCAGCCGCGAGCGTGTCCTCGAGGTAGTCGCCGAGCGAGCCGCCGAGAACTATCACGTCGTCGTCGATCGCGCGATCGGCCTGGCCGACCGTGTCGTCGTCAGCATGCGTTTCTCGCGGATCGAGCTCGATCCGTCCGACGAGCGGCCGTTGCAGAGCCGCCGCTCCTACCTGCTCGGCCGCTGGGCCGCCGTCGTCTACATGCGGGACGGCCGGGTCGTCCGAGTCGAGGAGCACCCCCATCTAGAGGCAGCGCTCGAAGCGGCCGGGCTCGAGGACGAGGTCGCGTGACGCGCGCGCTCGTCACCGGTTTCGAGTCCTTCGGGGGCGCCGACATCAACTCCTCGCAGAAGCTCGTCGAGGCGCTCGCTGCCGAGCCTCCTACGGACGGGCTCGAGCTCGCGACCGCGGTGCTGCCGGTCGCGTGGGCGCGCACAGGGGACGAGCTCGCGCGTGCGCTCGACAGCGCGCAACCGGAGCTCGTCGTCTGCTTCGGCCAGGCAGACGGCCGCGCGCAGGTCGAAGTCGAGCGTTTCGCGCTCAATTTCGACGACGGCTCCGACGACGCGGGGGAGACGCGCCGGGCGGAGATCGTCGCGGGCGGGCCGGTCGCCTACCGCGCCGGTTTGCCCGTCGACGCGGTCGTGGACGCTCTCCGCGCCGACGGGATCCCGGCTACGGCCTCGCGCGATGCGGGCGGCTACCTCTGCAACCACGTCTTCTACGTCCTCATGCGCACCCTCGAGGAGCGGACCGGGGTGCGCGGTGGTTTCGTCCACGTGCCACTCCTGCCGGAGCAGGCGCTCGATCGCGCGACGCCCACCTTGCCGCTCGAGATGCTCGTTCGCGCCGCGCGGACGATCCTCGCCACCTCTTAGAAAGCTCACAAACCAGCGGTCGCTCCTGTAGGTACAATTTCGATACCTACTACAGCTTGGAGTGTGAATCAGCCGTGACCGATCTGTTGCTCGTCCCGCTCGAAGACACCGTCGTCTTCCCGGGCATGAACGTCACCCTCACGGTCGACGTCGGCGACGAGGACCGCGTCGTGCTCGTCCCGCGGCACGAGAACGAGTACGCCGCGGTCGGCACCGTTGCCGAGGTCACCGAGCACGTGCGCATCCGGGGTGGGGTGCATGCCGTCAGCCTCGAAGGCCTCCATCGCGGCGTCATCGGCGCCGCGCACAGCGACTCGCTCGGCCGGCTTCGCGCCGAGGTCGAGGAGCGCGAGGACGAAAACCCGCCCCCCGTCCAGACCCGTGAGCTCGAGCGCGAGTACCGCGCCATCGTCGAGGAAATCCTCGACCTCCGCGGCGCGGACGACCGCGTGCGCGAGTTCCTGCGCGCCATCACCGAAGCCGGCGCGCTCGCCGATACCTGCGCCTACGCGCCCGACATCAGCTTCGCTCAGCGCATGGCGCTGCTCGAGACGGTCGACGTCGTTGAGCGGCTGCACCTTGCCGTCGAGCTCCAGCGCGAGCGGCTCGCCGAGCTGCAGGTGCGGCGCCGCATCCACGACGACGTCGAGGAGGGCGCGCAGAAGCAGCAGCGCGAGTGGTTCCTCCGCCAGCAGATGAACTCGATCCGGAAGGAGCTCGGCGAGGACGAGGGCTCGGTCGTCGAGGAGTACCAGGCCAAGATCGACGAGGCCGGAATGCCCGACGACGTACGGGCGCAGGCCGAGCGCGAGCTGCGGCGCCTCGAGACGATGGGCGACGCGAGCGGCGAGGCCTCGATGATCCGCACGTACCTCGACTGGCTGATCGCCGTCCCGTGGTCGCAGCGGAGCGACGAGACGCTCGATCCGCAGGGCGCGCGGGAGACACTCGACGCGGATCACGCCGGCCTCGAGGACGTCAAGGACCGGATCGTCGAGTACCTCGCGGTGCGCAAGCTCCGCCAGGACCGCGGCATCCCGAACGACAAGCGCTCCGGCGCGATCCTGACTCTGATCGGGCCGCCCGGCACCGGCAAGACGTCGATCGGCGAGTCGGTCGCGCGGGCACTCAACCGCGAGTTCGTGCGGATGTCGCTCGGCGGGATCCGTGACGAGGCCGAGATCCGCGGCCACCGGCGCACGTACATCGGCGCGCTGCCGGGCCGGCTCGTCCGCGCTCTGCGCGACGCCGGGACGATGAACCCGGTGATCCTGCTCGACGAGGTGGACAAGGTCGGCGCCGATTGGCGCGGTGACCCATCCGCGGCATTGCTCGAGGTGCTCGACCCGGCGCAGAACCACTCGTTCCGCGACCACTATCTCGACGTCGAGCTCGACCTCTCCGAGGTCTTCTTCATCGCGACCGCGAACGTCGCCGACACGATCCCCGGCCCGCTGCTCGACCGAATGGAGGTCATCCGCTTCGACGGCTACACGGTCGACGAGAAGACCGCGATCGCGCGCGGCTACCTGTGGCCGCGGCAGGTCGAGCGGAACGGGCTGCGCGAGGACGAGGTCTCGGTCACGGACGACACGATCCAGACCGTCGTCTCCGAGTACACGCGCGAGGCCGGCGTCCGCCAGCTGGAACGCGAGCTCGGCACCGTGCTGCGCAAGACCGCGACCCGCATCGCCGCGGGCCAGGCCGAAGCGCCCGTGGAAGTCGACGTCGACGTCGTGCGGGACGCGCTTGGCCGCCAGAAGTTCTTCCAGGAGGCGGCGGAGCGCACGGCTGTTCCCGGCGTCGCGACCGGCCTCGCCGTGACCGGCACCGGCGGCGACGTCCTCTTCGTCGAGGCCACCTCGATGGACGGCAGGAACGGCGAGCTCGTCCTCACGGGCCAGCTCGGCGACGTGATGAAGGAGTCGGCGCGCATCGCGCTCTCGTACATCCAGTCGCATGCCGACGAGCTCGGCATCGAGCCGGACGCGTTCAAGGACAGGGCGTTCCACGTGCACGTCCCCGCGGGAGCGATCCCGAAGGACGGGCCGAGCGCCGGGATCACGATGACGACCGCGCTTGCCTCGCTCCTGTCGGAGCGGCCGGTGAAGCACACCGTCGGGATGACCGGCGAGGTGACGCTGCAGGGCCGCGTGCTGCCGATCGGCGGGCTGAAGCAGAAGGTGCTCGCCGCGCACGCGGCCGGGCTGACCGACGTGATCATCCCCGAGCGGAATCGCGCCGATCTCGACGACGTGCCGGAGGACGTACGCGAGGCGATGCACTTCCACCCGGTGATGACGCTCGGCGAGGTGCTCGATCTCGCGCTCGAGCCGAAGGCGAAGCCGAGTCTCCGTGCGCTGTAACCAGTGCCGCCCGCTGCCCGAGGAGGTCGCCCGCGCGGCGGATCTCCTCGGGCGGCGCTGGGCGCTCGCGATCCTCTGGGCCGCAGCCGAGGCAGGCGCCGTCCGCTTCAACGAGTTCAAACAGACGCTCGAGGGCATCCCGCCGCGGACGCTCGCGGCCCGACTTGCGGAGCTCGAGGAGGCAGGTGTGCTCGAGCGGCAGGTCTTCGACACGCGGCCGCCGCGCGTCGAGTACCGCCTCACCGAGGCCGGTCGGCGCGTCCGCTACGTAATCGAAGCGCTGAACGCCTGGGCCGAATCGGCCTGATCGGCTTTGCGTCCACGGCGTCCGGTGACGAGGCGCTCCGAGTCGAAGAGCCTCGAGACGGCGCGCCAGGCCGCGAGATCGACGACGAGCAGGGCGAGCGCGAGGCCGACCGCGAGTGGGACCGAGGGATTGATGACCTGGAAGGTGAAGAGGGCCGCCACCCCGAGCAGCGGCAGGCCGGCGAGGGTGGCCAGCTGCTGTGCCACCCGGACGTCGCTTGCGCGGGTGGAGATCCCGATCCCCACCCAGATCGCCCAGAGCGCCAGGAGCGGAATGAACAACAACTGGGCGAGCACCTGCGGTGCGTGCCAGACGACGTCAGTGACGACCTGGGCCGCGCCCAAGCGGACGATGATCAGGACGACGAAGTAGATCGCGTACGCCATCCCGACCGAGGGCAGGAACGCCGCTGCGGCTTTCCCCAGTAAGAGCTCCGAGGGCGTCACCGGCGTCGTGAGAACCGGCTCGAGGGTCCCCTGGTCGCGCTCGCCGACGACCGAGTAGGCAGCGATCACGGGCGGAAGCGCGATCGGGATGATGAGGAGCAGGAGCGAGATCGTGCCGACAGCCGCCTTGACCTGGGTGCCGGTGGCATCTGCCGGGATCTTGAAAATGGTGAGCAGCGGCGTGATCAGGAAGAAGAGCGGGAGCACCGCCATCGTCACGATGACAAAGCGATTGCGCCGGAACTCACGCACTTCCTTGTGCAGCACGGACACGATCCGCCCCCGGCTCACCGGTTTGCCTCGACGTCCTCGTCGACGAGCTCGAGGTAGACGTCCTCGAGCGAATGCCTGTCCTCGCCGAGCGAGAGCAAGTCGGCCCCCGCGGCGACAAGCGCCCGCGCAACCTCCGGCGCCGCTACCCGGGCGTCGCTCACCGAAAGCACGTATCCGTTGGTGTCCTCTGCGCGCCAGCTCTCGACACCGGGAATCGCGAACACGCGGTCCGGCTCGGCGAGCGGCGCGATCGTGCGGACGATCAGCGCCCTGGAGAAGAACCGCTCCCGCAGCTCGTCCGGGCGGCCCACCGTGCGCAGGCTCGTGCTCAGGATGGCCACGCGGTCGCACAGTCGCTCGGCCTCCTCCAGCCGGTGCGTGGTGAGGAAGACCGTCACACCGCGCTCGCGCAGGCCGTCGATCAGCTCGTGAACCTCGCGGCTTGCGACGGGATCGAGCCC
>DATFSG010000048.1:0-3195 GCA_035262765.1 Gaiellaceae bacterium
ATCGTACGGTGGGTGCCACTCGAGGCTCGCCGCAAGCTCGGGGTCCCAGCCGCAAGTGATGCAGGCGTGGCGTGCGACAGAGCGTCCGAACTCGAGCGCGGTCGAGTACGGGTTCTCGCTCCGAACGACGTCGTCCCAATCGAGGATGTACTCACCGAGCGTCTCCTCCCAACGACCCGGAGCGAGGTCGGTGCCCGGGAACTCGGGCCCCGGCGGGTGCGCGTACACGTAAAACGCCGCCCGACCGTAGCGGTGGTCGCCCGGCCACCAGCCGATCGCGATCTCCTGTGCGTCCATCGAGTTGGCGAAGATGAAGTCGTCGGAGGGCGGCTCGGCCGGCCGTCCCGAGAAGAGGTTCACGCCGAGGTCGAAGGAGCCCCACCACGCATTCACCGGCGTCGAACGTCCGCGCCACGGCGCCCGCAGCGCGGCGAGCACCTGGGCCGCCTCGCTCGCAGCGCTGAAGTAGCGCTCGACCTGCTGCGGGTCGTACGTCGCGTGCTCGGTGTCCTCGTCGAGCGGCGTCTGCCACTCCGTCTCCTGCGGCTTCGGCGAGATCTCGACCGGCCCGGCAAGCTCCTTCACGCCCTCGAGGACGTCGTTCCACACGTCGCGCACCGCCCGGTTCGGCGTCAGCGGCCAGACGCGCACGCGGCCGTCGACGTGCTCCAAGATCGCCTCGTGTCTCCGCAGGTCGAGGGCGATTCCGAATCCACCGGAGCCGTTCGGGGAGGGCAAGAGCCGCGTCTGCCAACCACGCGCGGTCAGTCGCAGCGCAGAGTGGAGGAGCTGCGGCTCGGGCGGCGCGAGCTTGGTCTGAATCTTGCCGAGCACCTGCGTGTGCGAGTGCAACGTGTCCCGCGTCGCCTTCCACTCCTCGTACGGCAGGGCGGGCCAAGCCTCGGTCATGGACCTACGGTACGTCGTCGCATCGTTGCTCTGAGGCCAAGAGCGTGCCGCCCCTCTAGCGGGGGCCGTAGTCGCGCTTGAAGCCGGGGCCGGGCCGGAACGAGCGGCAGTATGCGAGCCCGGTCGAGCGGCTGGACGCGAACACGCCGAGCCTGATCGTGGACGACGAGTTGCTCTTCGTGTAGCCGCAGTGCGGGCGGCCCGTTCCCCTCGGTAGGTCTGGCGGCATCTTCCGTCCGCCGAAACGGCGGTTGAACACGCTGCACGTCGCGGGCTCCAGGGACACCGGGGTGACGGCGAGCTCCACGTAGACGCGATCCCTCGAGCCGACGGGCTTCACGTACGCGCACACGGAGGTGTTGTTGCTCGGGTTGCCGGGAGGGGTGCTGCTCTTGCCGCCGCTGCCGCACCCGGCGGCGAGCAGAGCGGTGGCAAGAACGATGGCGAGCGTCTTCACGATGCGCCGGGAGTCTAGGGCCGGGTCGGGCAGGCGTTGCCTCGGGCGTGTTGTCTCGCTAGCGTCCGAGCGCTGTGGGATTGGGATTGAGTCAGAGGGCGCTCCTCGGGATCTACTACGCCGTCGTCGGCGCGCTCATCGTCGTCGGCGTGATCCTGTGGTCGACGGGACACGGCACCGGTGACCCGTACCTGAGCGTCGGGGTCGCCCTGGCGCTGGTCCCGATCGTCGTGAAGTGGCTCCGCGACCGGTTCGACCGCTTCAGGCGCGATTGAGCGGCTAGCCCGTCTCGCGGCCGAATTGCTTGGGCCCGGTGGTGCCGACCACCGGCGGACCGTCGTGCGCCAGACGGGGCTGGCCGATCTTCTCCGCGCCGGCGATGACCGGCGTGCCCTCGCCGCGCGCCAGGGCCTCGACGAGCTGGTCGAAGGCGCGTCGACTCTCGGCGTCGCCGCGCACGGCGTACGTCAGCACGACCGGCGGGTAGCGGCGGCCCCAGGGGTGCGCCCGCGCCTCGATCGTCCAGGGCAGCCACCGCAGATGGCGAAACAGCAGCACGAGCGGCACGAGCGGCAATAGCACGGGCAGCAGGAGAAACCCGAGAGGCAGCGGTCCGGTCCACGCACCCATGCCGTCCGGGACCTGACCCGACAAGCCCTCCACCCTGGTGCGGCGCGGGGCTGCGGCGTCGAGCACGTCAACACGGGTCAGCGGGCGCATGCCGGTCGGAACGATCAGGCGCTTGACCGTCCAGCGCAGGTCGTTCGGCGCGTCGACCTTCTGCTTCATCGCGCGAGCGTAGATGCGGCTCCGCGCGAGGTCAACGCGATCAGTCGGGCTCGGTCTGGCCCGGCCACGCGCCGGTGAGGCTGGCGAACCCGGTCGCTCCTACGCGTTGAATCGCCGCCTTGACGCCGCCGAACACCGCGCCCTGGAGCGTGGCCGCGGCGACGACCTCGGGCCAACCCTTCGTCGCGTCCGTCGCCTGGGGCGGATCTTCCTCGTGACCGACCTTGCTCCAGACGCGCTTGAAGATCGCGCCGGCGATCAGGCCGCCGATCACGCTGACGATCAGGCCGAGCGGCTTGTAGAGAAGCTTCGCCACAGGAGCGAGCTACCCGGTGCCGCGAGAGTTACGCCTAGATGCGGGTTCCGCTGAGCACGTCGACGACGCGCTCCTCGGCGCCGTCGCTGTAGCCCGCCCCGAGCTTCTCCTCGAGGATCGTTCGCAGTTCGCCGCTCTCGGCCAGCTCCTGCGTGATGTCGGCGCCGCCAACGAGCTCGCCCTTGACGAACACCTGCGGGATCGTCGGCCAACCGGACACCTCGGTCAACTCCTGCCGGATCGTCGGGTCGGGCAGGATGTCGACCGCCGTCACCGGCGCGCCCGCGGCCCGCAGCGCCTCGAGCGCCCGGCCGGAGTTGCCGCACATCACGAACTGCGGCGTCCCCTTCATGAAGAGCACCACCTGCTCGTTCTCGATCACGTCCTTGATGCGCTGAGAAACGTCCTTTGAGATCACGTCGTCTCCTTCGTCTTGATTCGAAGCTCGTGGATGGTGCCGTCACGCAGCGGCTCGGCCAGCGCGTCGTTGACGAGCCGGTGCTGCTCGAGCAGCGGCAGGCCGTCGAAGCGCGGGCTCTCGACGGTCACCTGAAAGTGGTCGCCGCCGCCGGTGCGGTCCTCCACGCGCAGCTCGGCCGCGTCGGGAAACGCCTCGCGAAGCAGCGATTCGAGCCGGTCGACGGGCATCTGCGGAGAGTAGCCGCGCGCTACCTGGTTACTGCTCCGCACGCGCGCGCCATTCCTCCCGCGTGTTGACCCGCGG
>DATFSG010000049.1:0-2151 GCA_035262765.1 Gaiellaceae bacterium
GGAGCTTCCTCGTCCGGCAGCGCTGGTTCGCCGGGAAGGCGCGCGGCCTGGAAACGGTGGTGATCGAGGATTGGGCGATCCTCGACGCGGACCGCCCCGTCCTGCTGCTCTTGCTCCAGCTGGACGGCGAGCGATACTACGTCCCCGTCGCGGTGTGCCCCGCCGACCAGGCGGCTTCCGCCGACCTGATAGCTGGCCACGAGGATCGCGCCATCGTCGATGCCCACGAGAACGCGAGCTTCATCCGTCTCCTCCTGGAGGCCATGGCCGCCCATCGAGACCTGCGGGCACGGCACGGTCGCTTCGTGTGCCGGTCTCCGGGCCCCCCTGCCTCCGGCGCGGATTCCGAGGCCGCGCCGCGCGCCATCGTCCGGATCACCGCGGAACAGAGCAATACCTCGGTGGTTGTGGATCGCACCCTGATCCTCAAATCGATCCGCAGACCGCAACCGGGCGTCAACCCCGACGTCGAGATCCTGGGCTTCCTGGCCAGTCGCACGAGCTTCCGGCACATCCCGCCGCTGAGGGGATGGATCGACTACGTGGATGGCCAGGGAAACGGGGCGACCGTCGCCGTGCTTCAAGGGTTCGTCGACAACGTCGGGGACGGCTGGCGCTACGTGCTGGCTGGCCTCGACGCTCTCTGCAACGCTCTCGAGAGCCCGCCCGTTCGCGAATCGACCTCGTCACCGGAGGACAGGATCGCCAGCCTGGCCGCCCCCTTGATCCGGGACGTGAGAACGCTCGGCATCGTGACGGGGGGACTCCACGCCGCGCTCTCGTCCGATCTACATGAGCCCGCCTTCCGGCCCGAGCTCGTGACCTATGAGGATATCGGTTGCTGGTGCGCCCGCATCGCCCGAGAGCTCGAGGAGGTGGCCTTCGACACCGCGGCCACGGGCGCCGCGCTCCCTCCTGGACTCGACATGATTCGCGAAACGCTGCGGGGATCGGGCGGCCGCATCGACTCGGCCGTGGGAAGCGTCGGGGTCCTCGGCAGCGCGCATACTCACAAGATCCGGGTTCACGGGGACTATCATCTCGGTCAGGTCCTCAGGACCACGGATGGCTTCGTCGTGCTGGACTTCGAGGGCGAGCCGGCGCGCGCCCTCGAAGAGCGCACCGGTAAGTATCCACCCGTGCGCGATGTCGCCGGCATGCTGCGCTCTCTGAGCTATGCGGTGCACACGGCGGCGGCTCGACGTCCCGCAGAGAAACGCGCCGAGACGCTTCGGAGCCTGGTTGCGTGGGAGCGACTGGCGCGCCATGCCTTCTTCGAGGGCTATGAGGCCGCGATCAAAAATAGCCCCCTGCGGCTCGTACCCGCCTCTTCGGAGGAGTTGGCCAGAGTCTGCGCTGTCTTCGAGCTCGAGAAGGCGTGCTACGAGCTGCGATACGAGCTCGGCAATCGTCCGGACTGGGCCCCCATCCCCACCGACGGCATTCTCCAGCTCCTCGAATCCACGCGGAGGTAGATAGGCAGCCGCCGCCCGGCGAGACGAACGGTCCGGCCACTCCTACAGGGCGATCTTTCCGACACGGTCCGTCTTTCGGCTCGCCAAGGGTCGGTCGAAAGACACGGTTGCGATCTTCGCCGCTCCGGCGCCGTCGCTCGGTTTGGGGGACCGCTGGGTTGGCACGCTGAATGCGGGCGATGCAAGCGAAGGCTCGCGACAACGAGCCGGCAGCGGCTTTCGTCGCTCCAGCCGGTGAAAGGAGACCATCATGCTGAGAAAGTACGTCATCCCAGCGGGGTCGAGCGGGCTCCCTGGAACCATCGCCACTCGAGGAGGCGGGACGGCCGGCTTGGACATTCCCTCGCTGGCAACAGTGCTCGTCACGTCCGAGTCGTCCGAGCACCCTGTGGATCATCTGTTCGACGGCCGCAATGGACCGGGTGGCACCCGATGGGTCGCGTCGACGGAAGGCGAGCAGACCCTCGTTCTCGTCTTCGACGTGCCGCAGACGATCCGCGAGGTCGCCCTCGAGGCCGAGGAGCCGGCGGCGAGCCGTACCCAGGTCACCACACTGGCCGTGTCGAAGGACGGGGGCCAGAGCTATCAGGAAGTTGTGCGTCAGGAATTCAACTTCAGCGCGCCCGGCACCACCTTCGAACGCGAAGTCTGGAACGTGCCCGCGGCCGGCTTGACC
>DATFSG010000050.1:0-15855 GCA_035262765.1 Gaiellaceae bacterium
TGCCATTGCCACTGCTGCGGCAGCTGGATCTTCGAAGAGCCTCCCGAACTGGGCGGCTCCGCAGATCAAGACCGTCGTCCAGCACAAGCTGATGGGCGCGAAGAGCGTGAAGAAGTTCCGCCCCAACGCCGCCCTCACCAATAAGACGCTGACGAGCCTTGCGGCCGACCTGAAGGAGCAGCTCGGCTCGGGCACGCCGCCCGGCACGGATCCCGGCACCACGACGACGGGCACGACGTCGACGACCGGCACGACCACGACCGGCACCACCACCACGACGACCACCTCCGATCCCTCGACCCCGGAGACGATGGCGCAGCTCGACAAGAGCCTCGTTCAGGCGATCGGGCTCAAGAAGGCCGCGAGCGAGTTTTTGCACGGAGCGCGCGCCTCTGGCATGCCGGTCCCCAGCCGCTTCGGCACCGAGGTCGTCGCCCGCCTGCTCGGCCTGCGGCTCAACCATCCGGCAGCGCAGGACTTCCTCGAGCTGCGGCCGCAGGATCCGGCGACCCGCGCCGAGGCCGCCTACTCGGCCGCGCAGATTCTCAGTTTCGGCCCGCTCGTCGACAGCTGGCAGATCGCGCAGGTGAAGAGTCTCGCCGCCGACTTCACGCTGCCCGAGCTCAACTCGTGGCAGGCCCAGATCCTCGCGGTCGCCTTCTCGAAGATCGGGATGCCGTACATCTGGGGCGGGACGAGCGACGGCACGGAGACCGAGTTCGGCGTCACCTCGCGCGGCGGCTACGACTGCTCGGGCTTCGTCTGGCGCGTCTACAAACTCCAGAAGTACGAGGACGAGGGCACGCTCGCCTCGACGATCGTCGGCCGGACGACCTACCAGATGAGCGTCGAGGTCCCGAAGTCGAAGCGGATCACCTTCAAGAAGCTGCAGCCCGCGGACGTCATCTTCTTCGGCTCGCGCGGCCCGAAGTCGACGGGAGCGCAGGTCTTCCACACGGCGATCTACGTCGGCAACGGCTGGTTCATCCAGTCCTCCGACGAGGGCGTCGCGCTTGCCCAGCTCAGCGGGTATTACCGGCACAAGTTCGCCTGGGGCCGGCGGCCCCTGCGCGAGGCCGGCCTCGAGCCCTAGAGAAGGCTCAGTTACCCCGTTCGAGTGAGGCCGCTACCCCCTTCGGGTGATTCCCGCTCGGAGAAGCGGCCCGCACAATTCCGTCTGTCTGGCGTCCCTACGACGTTCTCCCCTGGAGGCACAATGCTCGAGTGGAAGTTTCGCCTCGTGATTCTCCTGGCTCTCGCTTCTTCGGTTGCGGTGGCCCTCGGGAATCTCGGCTGGCACCCCGGCAATCTCGGCTGGTAAGCCTCGGCACACCTCGTAGGGGAGGAAACGGTGGCTGCTGAACGGCACCCGGCTCTGGCCGGCACGACGACGGCTCGGGCTGCAACCCCTCCCAAGGTCCTAGCGATCGTCGTGCCCGTGATCGTCGCGGGCGCCGCGACGTTCGCCTACGCGCTCTACGCCTACGCCGGGTCATCGCCTTCGGTGGACGACGTAGCCCAGCTGCTCGGCCTGTTCGCGAGCATGGTCATCGCGGAGCGCTTTCCGGTGCCGTTGGAGGGCGTCAGTGCCGGCGGCATGACGCTCGGGTTCGTGTTCTCCGTCTCGGCGATCATCCTGCTCGGCTGGCCGGCGGGCGTGATCATCGCTGCAGGCGCGCCGACGCTCACGCATCTCGTCCAGCGCCGTCCTCCGCTGCGCGCCGCCTACAACGGCTCGATGTTCGCGCTCTCAGCGCTCGCGGCCGGGCTCGTGGTGGAGCGCATGCCAGGGAGTACCGTCCCGCAGCTCATCGGGCAGGTCGTCGTTTGTGGCGTCATCTACTACTGGGTCGTCAACCTCGTGCTGATCAGCGCGGTGCTCGCAGCGAGCACGGGCCGCTCCTTCTTCGCGATCGCACGGGAGAACATCACGCAGACCGCAGCGCCGTTCGCGTTCATGGTCTCGGCGGCGCTGACGCTGATCGTCCTCTGGCAACGCCAGCCGATCCTCTCGATCGCGCTCGTCGGCCCGCTGCTCGCGATCGCCCTCTACCAGCGCTCGACTTTCAAGGCGATGCAGGCGATGCGGCTCGCGCTGACCGACCCGCTCACGGGCCTCGGCAACCACCGCAGCTTCCACGAGCGCCTCCAGCGCGAGCTCGTGCTGGCGGAGCACGAAGGCTCGTCCCTCGCCCTCTGCCTCGTCGACTTCGACGATCTGAAGAGCATCAACGACCGCTTCGGGCATCCCGTCGGCGATCTCGTGCTCGGGCAGGTGGCCACGCGCCTGCGAGCCGGCGGCGAGGCGTTCCGGCTCGGCGGAGACGAGTTCGCGGTGCTCCTCCCCCGCCAGGACGAGCGGCAGGCGACGGCGGTGGCGCGCTCGATCGTCGAACGCGTCGCTGGGCTCGACATCGAGGGTGTCGGCCCCGTCACTGTGAGTGCCGGGGTCGCGACGTACCCGATGCACGGCTCCGGCCGGGACGAGCTGATCCGGCTCGCTGACAGCGCCCTCTACTGGGCGAAGAAGGACGGCAAGAACCGTGTCCGCGCGTATGCGGCGGAGTCGATCCTCCGGGCAAACCTCGAGCAGATCGCGGACACTCCTGACCAGGCGGCGCAGTACCGAGCGGCGGAGAGCCTGGCGAAGGCAGTCGACGAGCGCGACGCCTACACCGGGAGTCACTCGCAGCGCGTCGGCGAGTATGCGGCGCGAATCGCGCGGCATCTCGGCGCCGACGATTCGGCCGTCGAGCTGACCCGGCTGGCGGGCAACCTCCACGACCTCGGCAAGCTCGCGATCCCGGAGGAGGTTCTCCGCAAGCCGGCCGACCTCAGCGAGGCGGAGCGGTTGATCCTCGAGCGGCACCCGCAGATCGGCTACCGGATGCTCGAGAGTCTCGGCGTCCAACCGGTCGCGGAGTGGGTGCTCCATCACCACGAGCGGTGGGACGGAGCCGGCTATCCGGAGCGCCTCGCGGGCGATCGAATCCCGCTCGGGGCCCGGATCATCTTCGTCGCCGACGCCTACGACGCGATGACCTCCGAGCGCGCCTATTCGCAGGCGATGTCTCAGGAAGAGGCGCTCGCCGAGCTCGAGCGCTGCACGGGGACGCAGTTCGATCCCGCGATCGTCAGGGCGCTGGCGGAGGAGCTGCGCGGCACGCGCGAGCCCGACGCCGCCCTCGCGTCGTAGAGTCACGCGACATGAAGCACCTGGCTCTCGCGGTCTCCGACCAGCAGCGTTCCCGCCACTTCTACGAGACGTACTTCGGCTTCGACGCGAAGCCCGCGCGCCGCTACGACGGCGGCGTGCTGATGCTCTACAACGCCGACGGGTTCTCACTCGCCCTCGGCCCGACTCAGGAAGCGATATCACTCCCTTCGTTCCTGCACTTCGGAGTCGATCTGCCGAACCGCGACGCTGTTCAGGCCTTCGCGCGTCGCCTCGCTGCCGACGGCGTCCCGATCCTGGAGGAGTGGGACGAGCCGGCGTACGTCGCCGTGAAGTGCCAGGACCCCGACGGCTATGTCGTCGAGGCGGCGTGGGAGCCGCACCACCCGCGCTAGCAGGTTTGGAATCCGACTAGGCGATCTCTTCGATGAGCTCGATCAGCTCATCGCGGCGATAGCCCTGCTGCCGCGCGAAGCGGACGAGCTCGCGGGCCCGCGCGATCACGGCGCCCTTCTCCGGCGTGCCTGCGACGGTGACGCCGCGGCCGCGCCGGAACTCGAGCATGCCCTCGTCGCGCAGCAGCCGGAGCGAGCGCAGCACCGTGTTCGTGTTCACGCCGAGGACCGCAGCGAGGTCGCGGGCCGGGGGAAGCCGCTCTCCCGGCTTGGCCTCGCCGTCCGCGATCGCACGCCGGATCTCGGCCGCCACCTGCTCGAAGAGCTCGGTCGGTTCCTGTCTGTCGATCTTGACGTCCAGCATTGTGCTGTTCATACTAGCACTAGATGATCGCGCCACCAAAGCCTCCTTCCCGCGACGAGCTCGAGGCTCTGATCAAAGAGGCTCGCGCGCGCCAACTAAGGCGAAGGCTAATCGGCGCGGCTGGCGTCGCGATTGCCGCGGCGCTCGGACTCATCGTCTATGCGTTCGGCACGGGCGGAGGTCCGGCGAACCTTGCCCAGCCGCCGGCGAGCGGAGGACGCGCGGCAGGCCCACCGCGGTGCAGCGCCTCTCAGCTCACGATGAGCACCGGCGGTCAAGGGTCGACTCAGGTGGTCCTCGGCGGAGCCGTGATCACGAACACGGGCGGGCAAGCTTGCGCACTCCCGACCGGCCGCCCGGTCGTTCGTCTCGCGTGGCAAGGCGTGACGATGCATGTCCCCCAGCCGGTTCCCAAGCCCGGAGAGGTTCAGTCGGGGCGACCCGCGCATGCCCTGGTACCAGGTGCGAAGGCCCTCATCTCCATGCGCTGGGGGAACTGGTGCGGCCGCCGGCTGCCTGGCCTCCCCACGTTTACGCTGCTCTTTGGACACGCCTTGACGCTCTCGGCTCGCGACAATCTCGGCGTGCCACCTTGCATTGGTCGAGGTATGCCCGGATTCCTCGACGTCAGCCGGCCGCTCCTCTGGCACTAGTCACGTGCTGGCGCCGCCGAAACCGCCGGCTGAGCTCCTCGTCAAGGAAGCGCGCGAGCGGCATCGACGCAGGCGCCTGCTGGGCGCCGCAGTCGCCGCGGTTGCGACCGGGATCGCGCTCGGCGCCTTTGCCGTTGCCGGCGGCTTTGATCGGTCGCGGACTGCGCGTGCTCCGATCGGCCCGGGCGGCGTTCCGCTGTGTCGCACGTCCCAGATCTCCGTCAGCTACCCGATGTTGATCGGTGTGCTCGGCCCCGGGCGCAACGGCCTGCCCGTGATGACGAACAACGGAGGCACCTGCTCGCTCCCGCTGCGTCCCCCAACGGCGCGGGTCGCGTGGCATGGCACCACGCTCCCGACGCACCAGCTGCCCGGCCACGGGATCTATCTCGCGAGCTGGCAGCCGCTGCGGACGGTTCGTGTCCTTCAGCACGGCGACAAGGCCGCGATCAGCTTCTACTGGCAGAACTGGTGCGGGCCACCCCACTCGTACCGCCCGCTGCTGACCGTCCACCTCCGCTTCGACAGCGCATTCGGGATCAACGTCCCGATCGGCCCGCGCCCGTCTTGCGTCTCACGAGGAGCGCCCTCGACGATCCGCGTGAGTCGCCCGCTGCTCGTCCGCGGCTAGAGCGGGATGTTCCCGTGCTTGCGGCGGGGGCGCGGCTCAGCTTTCGTCAGCGATGTCTCGAGCGCGTCGATCAGCACCGGCCGCGTGCGGCGCGGCTCGATCACGTCGTCGACGTAGCCGCGCTCGGCGGCGCTGTACGGGTTCGCGAACTTCTCCTTGTAGTCCGCGATCAGCTCCGGGCGCTCCTCCTCGGGCCGGTGGCGATAGATGATGTTGACGGCGCCGTCCGGCCCCATTACCGCGACCTCCGCCGTCGGCCAGGCGAAGTTGAAGTCGGCGCGGATGTGCTTCGAGCTCATGACGTCGTACGCGCCCCCGTATGCCTTGCGCGTGATCACGGTCAGCTTCGGCACCGTCGCCTCGCAGTACGCATAGAGGAGCTTCGCGCCGTGGCGGATGATCCCGCCCCACTCCTGCGCCGTCCCGGGTAGGAAGCCCGGCACGTCGACGAAGGTGACGAGCGGGACGTTGAAGGCGTCGCAGGTGCGGACGAAGCGCGCCGCCTTGTTCGAGGCGTCGATGTCGAGGACGCCGGCGAGCGTGCGCGGCTGGTTCCCGACCACGCCGACCGGATGGCCGCCGAGCCGTGCGAACCCACAGACGATGTTCTCCGCCCAGTGCTCGCTCACCTCGAGGAACTCGCCGTCGTCGACGACGCGGCGGATCACCTCGTGCATGTCGTACGGCTTGTTCGGGTTGTCCGGGACGAGCGTGTCCAGCTCCGCGTCCTGGCGATCTGAGGGATCAGTCGGCGCGCTCCACGTCGGCTGCTCCGCGTTGTTCTGCGGCAGGAAGGAGAGCAGGTAGCGCGCGTCCTCGAGGCACGTCTCCTCGTCGGGAGCTGTGAACTGGGCGACGCCCGACTTCGTCGCGTGCGTCGTCGCGCCGCCGAGCTCCTCGAACGTGACCTCCTCCCCGGTCACCGTCTTCACGACGTCGGGGCCGGTGATGAACATGTACGACGAGCCCTCGACCATGAAGATGAAGTCGGTCATCGCGGGCGAGTAGACGGCGCCGCCCGCGCACGGGCCCATCACGAGCGAGATCTGCGGGATCACGCCCGAGGCCTGCACGTTGCGCCAGAAGATCTCCGCGTAGCCGGCGAGCGAGACGACGCCCTCCTGGATCCGCGCGCCGCCGGAGTCGTTGATCCCGATCACGGGGCAGCCGTACTTGACGGCCAGGTCCATCACCTTGCAGATCTTCTCGGCGAAGACCTCGCTCAGTGAGCCGCCGAAGACGGTGAAGTCCTGGGAGAAGACGAAGACCTTGCGGCCGAAGATCGTGCCGTAGCCGGTGACGACCGCGTCGCCGTACGGGCGGCGATCCATCATCCCGAAGTTCGACTCGCGGTGGCGAACGTAGCGATCCAGCTCGACGAACGAGCCCGGGTCGCAGAGCTTCTCGGTGCGCTCGCGGGCGAGGAGCTTGCCCTCCTCGCGGTGACGCGCGACCGATTTCTCGCTGCCGGCGTGGAGCGCCTGCTTGCGCAGGTCCTGCATCCATTCGAGCTTCCCCGCGGTCGTTTCGTGTCCCTCAGCCACCGCCGCGGAGCCTAACGTTCGGGCTCGTGAGTCATCGCCTGCCTCCGGCTCTGCGCCTGCGCTCTTTCGCCTTCCTCTGGACGTCGTCGCTCGCCAGCGGGCTTGCCCTGCAGATGCTCGTGGTCGCGATCGGCGTGCAGGTCTATCTGATCCACAAGAACCCGCTCGACCTCGGCCTCGTCGGGTTGGCGGAGTTTCTGCCGCTGCTGATTCTCGCGCTGCCTGCGGGACAGATCGCCGACCGCTTCTCTCGGCGCACGATCGTTGCCGTCGGCCTCGTCTTCCAGATCGTGATCGCAACGATCCTCGTGCTGATCACGCTCTCCGGCGCCGACCAGCTGTGGCCGTTCCTCACCGTCGGAGCCCTGGCGGGCACCGCGTCGGCACTCACCAATCCGGCCGGCCGCGCCCTGACGCCGGAGATCGTGCCGACCGAGCTCTTGCCGGGAGCGATCGCACTCCGCAGCGTCGCGTCGCAGATCGGCGTCGTCGCCGGCCCGGCGATTGGTGCCGTCATCTTCAACTACGAACCGGTTGCGGTGTACATCACCGCCGGCGCGTTGTTCATCCTCGGCCTGATCACCATCCTCGGCGTCCACTCGGTGCGGGCGACCGCGCCGACCGTGGAGCTGACGTGGAAGAACCTGTCGGCCGGGATCGGATTCATCGTCCACACCCGCATGCTCCTCGGCGCGATCTCCCTCGACCTCGTCGCCGTCCTCTTCGGGGATTCGATCGCGCTCGCGCCCGTCTTCGCGCTCACAATCCTCCACGTCGGCCCCATCGGCGTCGGCTTGCTTCGAGCCGCACCCGCGGCGGGCGCGCTCGTCGCAGGGCTGATCCTCGCGCGACACCCACTTCCCTACCGCGCCGGCGCGACGCTGCTCGTCGTCGTCGCCACGTTCGGAGTGATGATGATCGTCTTCGGGCTGTCGAAGTCGCTGCCGCTCTCGCTCGCTGCGCTCGCGGTCGCGGGCTTCGCCGACATGATCAGCATGAACATCCGCTCCACGACGGTTCTTCTCGTGACGCCACCTCAGCTGCAGGGTCGGGTCAGCGCGGTCGAGTGGGTCTTCATCAGCGCCTCGAATGAGCTCGGCGCATTCGAGTCGGGCGCGGTCGCCTCGCTGATCGGTACGGTGGCTGCGGTTGTCGCGGGCGGAGTGGTGATGATCGGCTGCGCGGCCTCGTGGGGGCGCTTCTTCCCCGAGCTCGCCCACATGGACCGTCTCGAAGAGCTGCAACCAGAGCCCGTATAGGCTCGACCGATGGAGCCGCTCGACCGGTCGACGATCTGGCCCTACGACGAGCAGGGCGAGTCCGGGGAGTTCTACTACCAGCGGTTCGGCAGCCCGACCGTCGCGGCCGCCGAGGCGGCTTTGGGCGAGCTGGACGGCGGAACGGCGCTCCTCTTCCCGTCCGGCGCGGGCGCGACGACCGCACTCGTCCTGTCGGTGCTCGAGCCGGGCGACACGATCGCGCTCACGCAGGGCGGCTACTACGGCACGGGCGTAACGTTCGCCACGCTCTCGTCGTGGGGGCTCCGCGTCGTCGAGTTCGACCAGACCGGCGCGCCGCCCGAATGTGTCCAGCTGGTCTGGCTGGAAGCGCCCTCCAACCCGTACCTCACCATGCCCGATCTCGAGGCGGCCGCCGCCCACCCGGCCCCGGTCGTCGTCGACGCGACCGTGGCCACTCCCGTCCACCTGCGGCCGCTCGAGCACGGCGCCGACTTCGTCCTGCACAGCGGTACGAAGTACCTCGCCGGCCATGACGACGCGCTGCTCGGGGCCGTGATCTGCCGCGACGCCGCCGCTGCGGAGGAGCTGCGGACGTTCCGCAGCCGCACGGGCATCGTGGCGGCGCCGGATCCTGCCTGGCTCATGCTGCGCGGGCTGAAGACTTTGGAGCTGCGCGTGGGGCGCCAGACCGAGACCGCCGGATACCTCGCCGAGCGGCTGCGGACGCATCCGGCGGTCGAAACCGTCCGCTACCCGGGCCTCGGGGGCCTCCTCTCCTTCGACGTGGCCGATGCGGACACGGCGCGGAAGGTGGAGACGTCGACCCGCGTGATCGTGAACGCGAGCTCGCTCGGCGGCGTGACGACCCTGATCGAGAGCCGCAGGCGCTGGGAGGGCGACCGCGTCCCGCCCGGGCTCCTCCGCGTCAGCGCCGGTCTCGAGGACCCAGAGACGCTCTGGGCCGACCTGGAGCAGGCGCTGGGCTAGCTTGCGACGACGCCTCGGCGGGTAGCGAAGCTGTAGGTGGCTCCGCCATTCCGAATACTCATCGCCGAGGACGACGACTCGCTCCTCGAGACGATCGCGCTGCTGCTGGAGCAGGACGGCCGGTTCATCGTGGCCGGGCGGGCGCGCAACGGACAGGAGGCGGTCGCACTCGCGGAGGAGACACCGCCCGACGCGATCGTGATGGACATCGAGATGCCTGTCGTCGACGGCGTCGAGGCGACGAAGCGCCTGCGGGCCGCCGCGCCGGATCTCCCGATCGTCGCCGTGAGCGGTCACGACTACGAGGAGCGGGTGCTCGAGATCCGGCGAGCCGGCGCCGACGACTATGTCCGCAAGGCGCGACTGGAGGCGGAGCTCCCGCGTGTGCTCGCAGCCTTGCTCGATCCGAGCAGAATGCGGAGGTGACCAAGCAGCAGATGCTGGCGGCCGTCCGCAAGATCTGTCTCGGGCTGCCCGAGACGAGCGAGCGGCTCTCGCACGGCGCGCCCACATTCTTCATCCAGGAGAAGCGCTCGTTCGCGACCGTCTGGAACAACCATCACGGTGACGGGCGGTACGCCTTGATCTGCGCCGCGCCGGCCGGGATGCAGGCGATTCTCGTGGAAGCCGATCCGGACCGCTTCTACGTCCCGCCCTACGTCGGGCACCGCGGATGGATCGGCGTGCGCCTGGATCGCGGCTTCGACCGCGACGAGATCGCCGGGATCCTGGAGGACGCCTACGCGGAAGTGGCGCCGCCGAAGCTCGTCGAGGAGGCGGTCAGCGCTTCCGGTAAGGCACGACCAGGCTCGTGACCCTCACCCGCCGGCTGCCCTCTGGGCGATCGGCGAGTACCCGGCCCCGGTAGGGCTCGACGACGGCCTGGAGGGCGTTGGACAGCTCGCGGGTCTCCTCGAGGGTCAGCCAGAGGTCGGCGCTGTTGAGCGCGGGCACGTCCTGCCACTCCTTGGGCTCCTCGTGCGCGGAGGCCATGAAGTCCTCCGCCATCGCCCGGGTGCGGTCGAAGTAGGCGAGCGCCACGGTGGCCGCGGCGGCTGCGCCGGCCGGAGTGGACGTGTCGAGGTCGACCCGCGGGTGACGGGTCGCCCGCCACGGCCTCTCCCGTCCGTCGCTGCGGGCGGGTGCGGGCTCGGCGAAGTGGTAACGCTCGAGGAACTTCAGGTGATAGGCGGTCGCACTCGGGCTCAGCCCCGTGATCGCCGCACACTCGGTCGCCGTCAGCTCGTCTCCCGACGCGAGCGCGTCGATGATCGCCATCCGGGCCGGATGCGCGAGCGCCCGCATCTCCTTGGGATCTCGGAGCTGAATCGTCTCGGGCTCGGACATCGGCCAAGCATAGATTCTTGACAGGCGGTTGTTAAGCGAATACTGTTCAACATATGCTTAACGTTGGCAAGGGTCGCCGGGATCTGATCATCGCCCTCGGGGGGCGCACGATCTCGAGATTCGGCGACGGAGTGGCGCTCGTCGCACTGACGCTGCGCCTGCAGGCTGACGGCGCCCACCCCTATGAGATCGCCCTGCTTCTGGGCGGCGGAGTCGTCCCGCAGCTGCTGCTCGTCCGCGCGATCGGACGACTCGTGGACACCCAGGACTCCCGGCGCCTCCTGGTGGCGGGCGGCCTCGTGGAGGTGGCGGCCACGATCCCGCTGATCTTCCTCCACTCCGTCGTGCCGATCATTCTCCTCGTCGCCGTGCTCGGCGCGGCCACGATGCTGACTGGGGCCACGTGGGCGGCCTTGATTCCCCGGGTGGTCGGCGAGGATCACGTGGCCGAGGCGGTCTCGGCCCAGCAGTCCCTCAACGTCATCGCGCTCGTCGGCGCTCCCGCTATCGGCGGCCTGCTCGCCGGAGCATTCGGCACCGGCCTGCCGATGGCACTCGATGCCGCCACGTACGTCGTGGTGACCGTCGCCGCCGTGCTCATCCGCACCCGCCGTCGGCCGGCCCCGACCGCGACCGAGGGCAAGCAAGCCTCAGCCCGGAGCGGCTACGCCATCCTCCGGGCCGACACCGTGCTGGCCCCCCTCCTCAGCGGCGTGGCGTTCGTCGTGCTGCTCACCGGCATGGTCGACGTCGTGCTGGTGTACCTCGTCCGCGTGACGCTCCACGGCGGAGGCGTCTGGTACGGCGTGACCGAGGCGTCCTGGATGGCGGGGATGGTCGGCGGAGCGCTCGGAGCGGGCCGCATCGGGTCCGAGCGTGGCCGGGTACGCGCCACGATCGGCGGAATCGCCCTCATCTGCGCCGGGATCGCCGCTTTCGCCGTCGCGCCGGGCGTGGCGATCCTCATTCCACTGTCGATCCTCGGAGGTGTCGGGAACGGCTACGCCTTGACCAGCGTGTCGACCTTGCTACTCATGCGCACTCCCGACGCGGCCCGCGGCCGAGTGTCCGCTGCCGCGAACGCGATCCTCGGGGGCGCCCAGGGCGCCTCGCTCCTCGCCGGCGGTTTGGTCGCAACCGTCCTCTCGCCCCGGGAGATCTACGCGCTCGGCGGCTTGCTCGGCCTCGCCGCAACCGGACTCCTGGTCGCCAGAGTGGGATTGTCGAGAGAGGAGCCGGAGGTCGGACTCGAACCGACGACCTAACGCTTACAAGGCGTTTGCTCTACCAGCTGAGCTACTCCGGCGCGCCGACCAGCGTAGCGCCCACTACTGAAGGACTTCGCGGCCTTTCTGATGCGAGAGGATCTTGCGCTTGACCCGCTGTAGCGCGTTGTCGATCGTCTTTGTGTCGCAGCCCAACTCGTCGGCCATGTCCTCGTAGGAGGAGCCCTCGAGGTAGAGGCGCAGGGCGTCCGACTCGAGCGGCGAGAGGCCCGTGCCGAGGCTGAAGACGAGGCTCTGCAGCTCCTCGGTCGAGATCACGACGAGCGGCGGCTCGTGCACGGCGGGACCCGGGAGTGCGTCGCCGAGCGTGCACTCGCCCTCGCCGTCCTGCCCCGCCGGGGTGTGGCTGAACGAGACGTACGTGTTCAGCGGCGAGTGCTTGAAGCGGGTGGCCGTCTTGATGGCGGTGATGATCTGGCGCGTGACGCAGAGCTCGGCGAAGCTGCGGAACGACGTTTCCTTGTCGGCGCGGAAGTCGCGCACCGCCTTGTAGAGGCCGATCAGTCCTTCCTGCAGAAGGTCGTCGTTGTCGCCGCCGGCGAGGAAGTACGAGCTCGCCTTGAGGCGGACGAAGCCCGTGTAGCGGCGGATGAGCGCGTCCATCGCGACGGTGTCGCCGTTGCGGGCCTTCAGGACGAGCTGCAGATCCTCGAGCTCTCGTTGGACTTTCTGCGGCGAGCGTGCTGTCGCTGCGCGAACAGCCATGGCGGCGCCTCCCGGCCTCTCGAGGGTGAAGTCTCACCCTGTGGTCGAGGCGAAGATAGCAAGAGGTCCAAGGTTTTACAAGTCCATTTGCTTTGGACCTAACTTGGTCCGGACCCAGGACGCTAGCGCGATCTAGCTCTCGCCTCGGCGTAACCGCTCGAGCTGGGCGAGCGTGTCGGGATCCAGGCGGTCGCGCAGATCGCCCCGCGTGCCCGGCGGCTGGCTCGGTCGCGAGAGCTCGCCGAGGAAGGTCTGCGACGCCACTTTCCGCACCTCGATGCCCGTCGTGCCACGGACGGCGGTGTCGGAGGAGACGATCGCGACCTGTTCCCCGCTCCGGTGCTCGACCGCGAGCTTCTCGAGGAGCGCGTCGGCGTCCTTGGCCCAGCGCACCTCGAGCGGGCCATGCCGCTCGGTCGGCCCTTCGCCATCGAACACGAGCACGCCGCGCCCGCCCTCGGCCGCCACCCAGCTCGCAAGCAGGTCCCGCAGCTCCTCGGGCGAGCCGAAGCCGCCGGCGTGCAGCAGGTTGAAGCCGTCGAAGAGGTAGAGGGTCGTCTCAGCCATCGCGCTGACGCCGGGCTTCGTACAGGAGCAGCGCCGCAGCGACGCTGACGTTCAGCGACGCGACCTCGCCGAGCTGCGGGATCGAGACCTCGAGGTCGCAGGTACGTCGCACGAGCGGGCGCAGCCCCTTGCCCTCGGCTCCGAAGACGAAGGCGATGCCGCCTGACAGGTCGGCCTTCCACATATCCGTTCCGGACTCGCCCACGGCGCCCGCGACCCAGAGATCGCCGCGCTTGATCTCGGCGAGATAGCGCGCGAGGTTCGGCACGACCGCGACCGACAGGTGCTCGACGGCTCCGGCGGAGGAGCGGCAGACGGCGGCCGTGACCGTGGCCGAGCCGTGCGCCGGCACAACGACGCCGCTCGCGCCTGCTCCCTCGGCGCTGCGGATCACGGCTCCGAGGTTCCGCGGGTCGCTGACCTGGTCGAGGCAGGCGAGCAGCGGTGCCGGCCCTGCGGCAAGCTCGAAGGCGTCCGCGTAGCGGTACGGCTCGCACCAGGCGACGACTCCCTGGTGGTCTCGCGTGCCCGCAGCCTCCGACAGATCCTTCTCGAGCTTCGTCTGCACCCGCGGCCGCTCGAGCTCGCGCAGCCAGGCCTCGCTACGCACCGCGCGCTCGCTCGCCCACAGCTCGAGCACCTCGCGCGGGCCACGCAGCGCCTCCCGCACGGGACGGCGCCCATAGACGAGCTCGCGGGTCACGAGCGGCGGACGAGCCGATAGCCGGGAGGCTCCGCGACGTCGCGCACTTCCCAGCCCGCAGCCGCGATCTCGTCGCGCAGGCGATCGGCTCCCGCGAAGTCCTTGGCGTCGCGCGCGTCGCGTCGCTGCTCGGCGAGCTCGGCGATCTCGGCCGGCGCCTCCTCGAGCTCGGCGACCGAATCGAGCCCGAAGATCCCGAGCGCCCGGCGCAGCAGCTCGTGGTCACGCCAGCCGTGGAGCACGGCGAGCGCCTCGGGCGTGTTGAAGTCGTCGTCGAGCGCGGCCGCGAGCTCTGCCCAGTCTCCGACCGGCTCGCTGGGCGAGCGGAAGACGTTGCGGAAGGTCTCCAGCTGCGCGCCGGCCTGCTCGAGTGTCTCGTCTGAGAAGTCGATCGGCTTGCGCCAGTGCCCGGACATGAAGAAGAGCAGGATCACCTCGCGCCCCCACGTGTCGAGCACGTTGCGAAGCGACGTGTCGTTGCCGAGCGACTTCGACATCTTCTCCCCGGCGAACGCGAGCATCCCGTTGTGCGTCCACGCGCGCGCGAAGTCGTGCCCCAGAGCGAGGGACTGCGCGAGCTCGTTCTCGTGGTGCGGGAAGACGAGGTCGAGCCCGCCGCCGTGGATCTCGAACACGGGGCCGAACGCGTCCTCGGCCATGACCGAGCACTCGATGTGCCAGCCCGGCCGCCCCGGCCCCCATGGCGACTCCCAGGCGGTGTCCTCACCCGGCTTGGTCGCCTTCCAGAGCGCGAAGTCCTGCGGCGCGCGCTTGAGCGGGCTCTCCTCCTCCGGCTCCATGTTCGCCACCTTCTGCCGCGACAGCCGGCCGTAGCCCGGGTCGGTCGAGACGCTGAAGTAGACGTCGCCGCTCGCCTCGTACGCGTGGCCGCCGTCCACGAGCTTCTCGATGAAGGCGACGATCGACGGGACGGCATCGGTCGCCTTCGGCAGCGCGTCGGGCATGCCGAGACCGAGGTCGCCCGTGTCCTCGAGGTACCACTGCGTCGCCTGCTCGGCGAGCTCCGCGCTCGCGCCCGGTGCCGCGTCGTAGATCTTGTCGTTGACGTCGGTGATGTTGTGGACGAGCGTCGCGTCGTAGCCGCGGTGGCGGAGCCAGGCCCGCAGCCACATCCCGAGCACGAACGGACGCGCGTTGCCGATGTGCGCCCGCTGGTAGACCGTCGGCCCGCAGAAGTACATCCGGATCGGCCCGGGCGGAGGCGGCAGCTCCTCGAGCTGCCGCGAAAGCGTGCTGTAGAGCCTCACCTCTCTAGCCTAGAGAGCAGCTCGTCGCGCGGCAGCGCGGCGATGACTGCGGCGAGCTCGGGCCCGTGCTCGCGGCCCGTCAGCGCGAGTCGCACCGCCTTCAGGTTGCCGCCGACCGCTTTCAGCTCGCGCACGACGGCGCGCGGCTCGAGTCCCGCCTCGACGAGCTCCCGCGCGCGGGCGAGCGTCTCGGGCGAGTCGACCTCGGCCGGTGCCGGCTCGAGCACCTGCGCCGCATACTCGCGAGCCTCGGCGAGGTCGCGCGCCCCACGCAACACCGGAGCCACCGAGACCGGCACACCAATGCGGGCCGCGAGCTCGTCGTCGCTCAAGGACCCGATCGTCTCCGTGGACAGCCGCCGCACCCGTGCCAGATCGAGATGCACGTCGTGGCGCGGCACCCCGAGCTCCTCGAGGTAGGCCCGCACGGCTTCGGCTGGGATCCCGTCATCCCGCAGCGACTCCACCGTGGAGCCCGGCGCGCGCTTCGCGAGCTTGCGACCGTCAGGGCCGAGGATCAGGCCGTGGTGGACGAACTCCGGCGGCGTCGCGCCGAGCGCGTCGAACAGACCCCGGTGCAGCGCCTCGTTGGGCCGGTGGTCGTTGCCGCGGACGACGTGCGTGATGCCGAAGTCGATGTCGTCGACGACGGACGCAAGGTGATACGTCGGCGAGCCGTCCTCGCGCAGCAACGTCAGACCCTCGAAGCGGTCGCCGAGCGGGGCACCGACCTCGCGATGGCGCTCCGCGCGCTCGCTCTGCCGCACCGGGCCTTCGTCCCACGCGAGCCCGAGCCACTCGAGATCGCGCAGGATCGCCTCCTCCCCGCCCGCGAGGTTGCGCGCCGAGTCGGTGTCGTCGATCCGCAGGAGCATCCAGTCGCCGAGCCGCCGGTTCGCGACCGCGCTCAGCGCGTTGCCGAGATGGAGCGAGCCTGTCGGGCTCGGCGCAAAACGGACTCTGAACTCCATGCGGCGAGTGTAAGCTGC
>DATFSG010000051.1:0-7776 GCA_035262765.1 Gaiellaceae bacterium
GCACGCCGGCGATCCGGGCGGTCCCGAGCTGAAGGAGCGCTCGCCCGTACCGATCTACGTCGACGAGGACTGCCATACGCTCGCGGACGTCGCGGCGTGTGCCGACCGCGCCCACGGGATCAACGTCAAGCTCGCGAAGTCCGGCGGGATCCGCGAGGCGATGCGGATGGTTCACGCCGCCCGCGCGCTCGGGCTCGGCTGCATGCTCGGCTGCATGGTCGAGTCGGGGCTCGGGATCTCGGCCGGCGCGCAGGTCGCGTCCCTGTTCGACCACGTCGATCTCGACGGCAATCTGCTGCTCGCGCACGACCCGTGGCCGGGCGTCCCGTTCGTCGACGGCGTCCAGCTTCCACCAGACGAGCCGGGGCTCGGTGTCCACGCGGTATCTGCTGCTCGCTGAGGGCTCCTCCGGCGACCCGCTCTACGGGAAGACGATGCGCGGCGTACTCCGCTACCGGCGCGAGGACGTGGTCGCGATCCTCGACTCGATGCGAGTGGGGGAGACGGAGGACGGTGTGCCGGTCGTCGGCAGCGTCGAGGAGGCGCTCCCGCTCGGGCCGACGACGGCGCTCGTCGGCGTCGTGACGCAGGGCGGCTACTTCCCGCCCGCGTGGATGGAGCTGCTCCGCACATGCGTCGAGCATGGCCTGGACGTCGAGAACGGGCTCCACGTCTTTCTCGGCGACGACCCGGAGCTCAGCGCGCTCGCGGCGGAGCGGGGTGTCGAGCTGCGCGACCTGCGGCGGCCGCCCGCGGACCTCTCGACCGCGACGGGGGAGAACCTCGCGGTCGACGCGACGATCGTCCTCACGGTCGGCTCCGACTGCGCGATCGGGAAGATGACCGTCTCGTGCGAACTCGACCTCGAGGCGCGGCGGCGCGGGCGCAAGTCGGTCTTCGTCCCCACGGGACAGACGGGGATGGCGATCGCGGGCTGGGGCATCGCCGTGGATGCTGTGGTCGCCGACTTCGTCGCGGGAGCGGCCGAGCGCCTCGTGGTCGAGGGACGCGGGCGTGGCGGCGACCTGCTCTGGGTCGAGGGCCAGGGCTCGCTCGTGAACCCGGTCTTCTCCGGGGTCACGCTCGGCCTCTACCACGGGAGCGTCCCGCACCTGCTCGTGCTCTGTCACGAGGCCGGCCGGACGGAGATCGAAGGAGCCGGGGGTGGCCCGCATCCGATTCCGCCGCTGCGCGACCTGGTCGAGTTGCACGAGCGGCTTGCGCTGCCGGCGCGCCCGGCGCGGGTTGCGGCGGTTGCGCTCAACACGCGCGCGCTCGGGGAAGAGGAGGCGCGCGCCGCGATCGCCGCGGCCGAGGACGAGACCGGGCTGCCCGCGGACGATCCCGTCCGCTTCGGAGCCGCGAAGCTCGTCGACGCCGTGCTCGAGGCGGAGCGCTAGCGATGTGGCACCGGCTCCGCTACTTCGGGGAAGTCTTCAAGCGCGCGGCGCCGTTTGCCGGCTGGGTCGCCGGGCTCGTCACTCTGCTCTACGGCGGCTCGATCATCGGCGGCGCCGCCTGGCTGGCGGAAACGCACCACCGCACGTTGGCCGTCGCGTTGCTCGCGGGCGGTGTCTTGCTCGCTTTCGCGGAGGGCTCCTACCGGCTGTGGCTCAGCGTGAGCAGCAATCTCGCAAGCGCGCAGGCACGGGTGAGCGAGCTAGACGTGCCGGAGGCGAAGCGGGCGTACATCGACGAGCAGGTTGACCTGGCACTCGGACTGCGTCGCGAGCTCGAGGGCGTCGTCGAGGCTTCTGCCGGCTGGCAGGAGAGCGAAGGCGTCGAGGACCTCGTCGGTGACCTCGACCACTGGGAAGACGAAGTCCGCGCAGATCTGAAGGAGAGCTTCTCGCTCGAGACGGCGCGGCTGTTCAGCAGCGATGCCGTGGCGCCTCCGTCTCCCGACGGAGACGGAAGCCTCTACTCGAGCCGGGCGAACGCGCTCGCATATGTCGATCGCCGGATCGCGAGGCTCCAGGAGATCAGGCACTCGATAGCCTGACGCCTATGAGAGCCGAAGAAACCCGCTGGTACCTGCGACTGGGAATTGCGCTTGCCTCATTGTGGATCCTGTTGCGGAACAAGCCTTCACGCAAGTCGTCCTAGTTTCTTGACACCGAACAGGTGTTCGCCTACTATGCGAACAGATGTTCGGGAAGCTTCTCATTCTCGTTTGTGCACTGGCGCTCGTCGTCGGCCTCGCGGCCCGCGGGTCGAGCGGCGCGGGGCCGAAGCGCACGTACATCGTGAAGCCCGGCGACACGCTCTGGTCCGTGGCCGAGCACACGTACTCGGGCGACCCGCGGCAGGGGGTCTGGGAGCTGCAGCAGCGGAACCACCTCGCCTCGGCGACGATCGTCCCGGGCGAGAAGCTCGTCGTGCCCTAAGCGGCCGGCGGGAGCTCGATCCCGAACGTGTAGACCTTCTCGCCGCGGAAGAGCCGCTGCTCGGGATCCCACGGGAACCAGATCAGGACCTTCCACTCGAGAGGGCCCTCGACCGGCCCCTCGCCGAGCCACGGCGCCTGCTGGGTCGCCGTGACCTTCGCCTCCTCGCACACGCCTTGCGGGCCGATCACGATGTCGGTCAGGTTGAAGACGATGTCTGGGAAAGCGGTCAGCAGCTCCGTGTAGAACCGCGCGGCGCCCTCGTGACCCTCCCAGCGGTGGCCGGTCTGGACGAGCTCGTAGACGCAGTCCGACGTCAGCGTCGAGATCAGGCCCTCGAGGTCGCGCGCGTCCTCCGCGATCGAGTGCTTCTTGTAGAGCTCCCGGACGTCGCGGTACAGCTCGGGCGTCACCTCGCGGCGGTAGACCTCGAGCACGGTGGGGTCGGGCACCGCCCGATCCTACAATCGCCGCGTGGATCTCGACGTCGTCTTCCTCGGAACCGCGGCCTCGATGCCGACCGCGCAACGTGGGCCCGCGGCGCTGCTCGTCCGGCGGGGCAGCGAGCGGCTCCTGTTCGACTGCGGCGAGGGGACGCAACGGCAGCTACAGCGGTCGGCGATCGGCCTGCCCGACGTGCAGGAGATCTTCCTCACGCACTTCCACGCCGACCACTTCCTCGGCCTGCCGGGGATGCTGAAGACGTTCGCGCTGCGCGGCCGCGACGAGACGCCGCTCACGGTCTACGGGCCGCGCGGGCTCCGCGAGCTGTTCAAGCGGCTGCAGCCGTTCCTCGGACGGCTCCCGTATCCGCTGACGCTTGTCGAGCTCGAAGCGGGGGAGAGGCTCGAACGCGGCGACTACGCGATCGAGGGCTTCGCGGTCGAGCACGGCGGCGAGGCGCTCGGGTACGTGCTCGCCGAGCCGGAGCGGCCCGGCCGCTTCGACGTCGCGGCCGCGGATGCGCTCGGCGTCCCGGACGGCCCGGCGCGCGGACAGCTGCAGGCCGGGGAGGAGGTCACGCTCGACTCGGGCCGCACCGTGACACCCGCGGACGTGCTCGGCGAGCCCCGGCTGGGGCGGAAGATCGCGCTCACCGGCGACACCGCGCCGTCGCCGCTCGTCGTCGAGGCTGCCCACGGCGCCGACCTGCTTGTCCACGAGGCGAGCTTCCTTGTCGACGAGGCCGAGCGAGCGCGCGAGACGATGCACTCGACGGCCGCGCAGGCCGCCGAGGTCGCGAGCCTTGCGCAGGTGCGCCTGCTCGCGCTCACCCACGTCTCGCCGCGCTATTTCGGCCCCGAGCTCGCCGACGAGGCGCGCGCCGTCTTCCCCGACACGGTCGTGCCGCGCGACTTCGACCTGATCGAGGTTCCGTTCCCCGAGCGCGGCGCGCCGAGGCTCGTCAAGAGCGGCGCCCGTCCGCCGCGAAGCGAGCCGGGCGAAGCGCCTATGATCGAGTCCTGATGAGCGGGATGGTCCAGGTCGCCGTCGCGGGGGACGTCGCCGAGGCGGAGGAGATGCAAGAAATCCTTCGCAACGCCGGCATCGACTCGTCGATCGAGCAGTCGGCGGAGGAGGACGCTGTCAGCGTGCTCGTCCCCGAGGCCGAGCTCGAGACGGCGCAGGACGCGATCGAGGCGCTCACCGAGCCCGACGAGCTCATCTCGGAGCCGTAGACTGCCGCCGATGCCCACGATGACGACATTCCTCCGTGGCAGGGCGCGTCTCATCGCAGGCGCGGCCGCGCGGTCGCCACGCTCTTCGTAGTCGCGCCTTCGCAGACGAGTTGGTTCGCGATGCCGGTGTCGCGCCGGGATCGCTCGTGCTCGACCTCGGTGCCGGTGGCGGCGCGCTGACGCGCGCGCTCGGGGCTGCGGGCGCTCGCGTGCGCGCGATCGAGCTCGACCCGGCCGCGCTGCAACAGCTCCAGAGGCGGTTCGGCGCTGATCCGCGTATCGAGATCGTCGAAGGCGACGCCACCGTGCTGCCGCTGCCGGCCGAGCCATTCGCAGTCGTCGCGAACCTGCCGTTCGCGGCGGGGACCGCGATCCTGCGCCGCCTGCTCGGCGACCCGCGCGTGGCGCTGACACAGCTGGACGCGATCGTGGAGTGGGGGCTCGCCGCGAAGCGGACTGCCGTCTGGCCGTCGACGCAGCTCGGCTGCACCTGGGGAGCGTGGTACGAGTTGAGCCTCGTCCGGCGCGTCCCGCGCGCCTGCTTCGCGCCGCGCCCGAGCGTCGAGGCGGCCGTGCTGCGTGCCACGCGGCGACCGGATCCGCTCATCGCGCCGGAGCACTCGGCCGAGTACACAAGGCTGCTGCAGCGGGCGTTCGCGGCGCAGGCTCCGCTCGACCGGGTCTTTCCCCGAGCGCTGGTGCACCGGATCGCCCACGAACTCGGCTTCGATCCGCACGCCTGCGCGCGCGACCTCGACGCGCGGCAGTGGGCTGCGCTCTACGCCGTGGTCAGATCTGCCACACCCCGCCCAGGAGCAACGGGATCTCGTCGCCGCCGCGGGTCACGCCGCTGACGGTCACCTCGTCGGAGCCGATCATGAAGTCGACGTGGATCTCGCTCTCGTTGACCCGCGGCAGGTCGGCCGGGTCCGCAATCGGGTGCGTGTACGCAGAGCCGAGCGCGAGGTGGCTCGCGGAGTTCTCGTCGAGCAGCGTGTTGAAGAAGGTGCGGCCGAGCCGCCCGATCCGGCTCTTGCCGTCGACGAGCGCCACCTCGCCGAGACGGGAAGCGCCTGCGTCCGTCGCGCAGCGCGCGCGTAGTGTCTCCGCGTTTTCGTCCGCATCGATCTCGACGGCGCGGCCGCCCTCGAAGCGGATCCGCAGGCCGGTCACGAGCGAGCCGCCGACGTCGAGTGGCTTGGTCGCCGCAACGACGCCCTCCGTCCGCTCGGGATCCGGGGTGGTGAAGAGCTCCTCGGTGGGGAGATTCGGCACGTGGTGGACTCCGGTGCGCGTCGTCGCGCGGCCGCGCTCCTTGGCGAAGCGCGAGCTTGGGAGGAGCCCGACCGTCAGGTCGGTTCCCGGGCCGATGAAACGCACGGCGTCGAGGTCGAGCTCGTCGATACGCGACGCGGCCTCCCAGATCTCCTGGATCCGCCGTTGCCAGGCGTCGATCGGGTCGGGCTCGTCGAGCCGGCAGACGTGCTCGATGTCCCGCCACAGTGCCTCGACCGCCGCCCCGGGCTCGAGCTCGGGGAAGACGACCTGCGCCCAGGCTTCGGTCGGGTAGGGCGAGATCGTCCAGGCGATCGAGCGGTCGTCGATCGTCTTGAAGACCTCCGGAACGCTCGGGAGTTGATCGAGACCCGCCCGCGCCGGGTCGAGGTCGGCCAGGAGGGCCGGCGGCCACAGCGGAGTGAGGCGGATCCTCGCCGCGTCGAGGTCGCCGAGGTCGAGAATGCGGCGGCCCAGCCACTGCGGCACCCAGGAAAGCGAGTCCTTCGCTGCCAACTCCACCCGCAGCCGCTTCACGGCCGGATCGAAGTAGACGACGTCGACGTAGCGTGCGCCGCGCTCGTACGCCTTACGGGTGATCCGGCGGACGAACGGCGCAGACTCGAGCGGCGCTTCGATGGCGACGACCTGATCCGGCTGGACGTTCGCGCCGAACCCGGCGATGAGGTCGGCGTAGCGGTCGAGCAGCTCCTCGTCCACGGGGGGACGGTATAGCGTCATGCGAAGTGGACGAGTCGGATCTCGAGCTGCGACGCCGCACCTACGCGTTCTTCGTCGAGCACGGTCGAGCGCCGGCCGCGACCGAGCTGGGCGACGGGGAGGAGGTCGTCGCCGGCTGGCGGCGCCTGCACTCTGCGCATGCGCTCGTCCTCAATCCGGCGACCGACGAGCTGCGAATGCTCAACCCGTTCTCGGTCGTGCCGACTGCTTACCGTGTGCAGGCCGGCGGCCGCTGGTGGTACGCGAACTGCGCCTGGGACGCCGTCGGCATCTGCGCCGCGCTCCACTCCGACGGCCGGATCGAGACATCTTGCCCCGACTGCGGCGAGGCGCTTGCCGTCGAGATCCGCGACGAGCGCGTAGCCGACGAGTCGCTCGTCTTCCATGTCCTGGTCCCGGCCGCGCAGTGGTGGGACGACATCGTCTTCACCTGAAGCGGGATGAACCTCTTCCGGTCGGAAGAGCACATCGCCCGCTGGCTCGGCGGCCGCCAGCCCGGAGCGACGATCCCGGCAGCGAAGCTCGCAGAGCTCGCGCACGCCTGGTGGGACGACCGCATCTCGCCCGGCTGGGTGCCGCACACGCGCGACCAGAACCAGGCGATTCTCGAGCGGCTCGGGCTCACGGGCGAGTTCTGGCAGCTCGCCTAGGCGGGCATCCGGCGGCCCAGCTACAGTCCGCCGAGCACGCGCCCCTTTAACCCGGCCCAGAGAGGCCGGAAAGGAGTCGGATGAACATGCACGTCCCAAAGGCCGCCGGAGGCGGCCGGTCTGAGCCGGGCGGCGGCGGCTTTGCCGGCGGCGTTTCCAGCCAGGTTCGGGGGAAAACCCTCCTCGACGCCGACGGGCTCGGGAGAACCCTTTCCAGAATCGCCCACGAGATCATCGAGGGCAACCCGGAGCTCGACGACGTCGCGCTCGTCGGGATCCAGACGCGCGGCGTTCCGCTCGCGCGGCGGCTCGCGCGCCTGATCGAGGAACGCGCCGGCAGCGCGCCCAAGCTCGGCGCTGTCGACATCACCTTCCACCGCGACGACGTCAGCGTGCGCGCCGGCGAGGCGCCTCGGGCGCCGCAGCCGCTCGTGCGCGCGACCCAGCTCGACTTCCCGCTCGAGGGGCAGACGGTCGTCCTCGTCGACGACGTCCTCTACACCGGCCGCACAATCCGCGCGGCGATCGAGGCGCTCCTCGACTACGGCCGGCCGGCTCGCGTCCAGCTCGCCGTGCTCGTCGACCGCGGCCACCGCGAGCTGCCGATCCGGCCCGACTACGTCGGCAAGAACCTGCCCACCGCCCGCGGCGAGCGGATCCAGGTGCAGCTCGTCGAGGTGGACGAGCTCGACGCCGTCCTGCTCGTCGGAAGCCCGGAGGAGGAAGCCAGATGATCCGTCTCGTGACCGACGACCTGCGCCCACCGACGACTCCGTCGAAGCGGCACCTCCTCTCGGTCGGCGACCTGACGCGCGACGACGTCGAGCGCCTGCTCGGCACGGCGCGCACGTTCGAGAGCTCGCTCGAGCGGCACGTGAAGAAGCTGCCCACGCTAAAGGGGCACCTGATCGTCAACCTCTTCTACGAGTCCTCGACCCGCACGTCGTCCTCGTTCGAGCTCGCGGCGAAGCGCCTCTCTGCGGACACGCTCAACGTCAAGTCGGCGGGCTCCTCGGTGGACAAGGGCGAGTCGCTCAAGGACAC
>DATFSG010000052.1:0-11866 GCA_035262765.1 Gaiellaceae bacterium
CTCGATGACGAGGGCGTGAGGGGCCGTCGCGACGGACATGCCGGGCTAGGATAGCCGGGCCTTGGAGCCGACTCGCGAACAGGCCTGGGAGACCCTCACTCGCTACACGAAGAGCGAGTCGCTGCTGCGCCACGCGCTCGCCGTCGAGGCCTCGACGGCCGCGTACGCGCGGAAGTTCGGCGAGGACGAGGGGCTCTGGCGGGTCTCGGCGCTCCTCCACGACTTCGACTACGAGATGCACCCGACGCTCGACAAGCACCCGCAGGACGGCGCGCCGATCCTGCGCGAGGAGGGCTATCCCGAGGAGGTCATCGACACCGTGCTCTCGCATGCCGAGCACCTCGCGCTGCCCCGCGACACGCAGCTGAAGAAGGCGCTCTTCGCGTGCGACGAGATGAGCGGCTTCATCCACGCGTGCGCGCTCGTCCGCCCGACCGGGCTCGAGGGACTGGAGCCGAAGTCGGTCAAGAAGAAGCTCAAGCAGCCGTCGTTCGCGGCCGGCGTGCACCGGGACGAGGTCTACAAGGGCGCCGAGGAGCTCGGTGTCGAGCTCGACGACCACATCCGCACGATCGTCGCGGCGCTGCAGCCGATCGCGGCCGAGCTCGGCCTTCCGTCCTAGCTGCTCTTCCCGCAGGCCGGCATCGGCGGAAGGTCGCGCAGCGGAACGAGCGCGATCTTGAGAATCGGGTCGGATTTCTCGTTCCCGTTCCCATACGAGACGAGCAGCGTCGTCGTGTTGATGAGCGTCCAGCCGTACCCGTCGGAGACCTGTACATAGCGGCGAGTCTTCGTATCCCCGACGAAGAGGCGTGGCTGAATGCCGAAGCCGAGGTAGCGGCTGCCGATCTGGACACCGTTGTCTACGTAGTGGAGGCGGCTCGCGCGGAGGATCTCGAGTGGCTTCCTCTGCAGCGAGGGTGACCACCAGAGCGACTTGAAGTGCGCGCTCGGATAGGCGATGCGGCGGCCGTCCGTGTCGAGACCGGAGATTCCACGCAAGGCCCGGAGCGCCGTTGGCGCCTGCACGCGCTTTCCTGTCAGTGCGGAGGCGACGTCCATCTTCGTCTCAGCACCCCGTTTCGGCGACTCCGGCCAAGCGACGAGATGGTCGGCGAGCAAGAACGACGCCTGCGCGTGCCCTGTGTGGATGACCCGGCCCCTGCCCGTGCGCAGGTCGTACACGTGCACGTCGGTCAGCTGGTCGGCTCCCGAGCCTTGTACCCAGGTCGCGAAGCCCTGCCGAACGTCCGGTCCGTGCCACGGGCTCTGCCAGAACTTGCCGCTCGGTCCCTTCGCCGACGCGCCGATTCGGGTGAGCCTGCGCGTGTGCGAGTCCCAAGCCCAGGTCGTGAAGCGGTTGAAGCTTGTCTCCCCGCGGTACTCGTTCCAGACGAGCCAGCGGCCGTCGAACGCGCCCAACGCCTGGTCGGCGTTCTCGTTGCCCAGCGCGGGAGTCGGGTCGGGGAACGCCTTGATCGTCGTGACGTGTCCCGTCTTGGCGTTGACCTCCGCGACACCGGTGAATCGCTTCGTGTAGATCTGCGTGAAGAACGAGCGGCCGTCGTTTGCGATCGCCATCGCGTGGAGCGGTGTCGTGCGGGACAAGGGCACGATGTGCCGGGCGAGGACCTGCTGCCAGCTCGTACTCGAGCGTGCCGCGCACCAACCCGTCGAGCGCGTAGTTGTGCCCGCGTCCGCGACGGCGCCGACGCCCATGGCCGCGAGCGCGAGGATGATGCCGGTCAACCCCTTACGAGACACTTTCGACGAGCCTACGCAGGTCGTCCTCGTTCGTCCACCAGCCGCACGAGGCGCGGACGAGGTTGTGTCCCGGTAGCTCCCGGACAATCACACCGCGCTCGGCCAGCTTCGCGACGAGTTCCGTCGGATCTCCGGGCGGGCGGAAGGAGACGAGCGTCGAGTGCCCCGGTGGTGTGACGACCTCGACCAGCGGAGCGAGCAGTTCGCGGCAGCGGGCGGCAGCGGTGGCCGCGCCGTCGTACCGCCAGTCGGGATGCACCTCGAGCGCAGCGTCGAGCCCGGCGAGCGCTGGTGTGCCGATCCAGCCCGAGTCGAACCGTCGCGCGCCCTCCTTGGGCACGAACGAGCCGTCTGGATCGTCGTGGCTCTCCGGTGAGAAGGAGGTCGGGAGCGCTACGCGCAGCCGCTCGGGATCCCGCACGAAGAGCGCCCCGGACGGCTCGGGGCCGCAGAGCCACTTCTGTGCAGAGACGGTGTAGAAGTCGACGGGGCCGAGGTCGATTGGGATCGCTCCCGCGGACTGGGCACCGTCGACGAGAAGCGGTGGGCCGTCCGGCAGGCGCAGCCGCGCGAGATCGAGCCGCCGTCCCGTCATCCAGAGGACGTGCGAAATCGCGATCAGCTTCGTTCGCGGCGTCACGGCCGCCAGGAGCGCGTCCTCGTTGGCCTCCGCGACGATGACGCGGGCACCGCTGGCGTGTAGCTGACCGAGCAGCCCGAAGTGCTCCTCGTCGCTGGTCACGATCTCGTCGCCGGGTCCGAGGCCGAGCCCGGTGACAACTTCCTGGCAACCGCGAGTCGTGGAGTCGGTGAGCGCGACCAGCTCCGGAGACGTTCCAAGGATGGCGGCGAGACTGCCGCGAACGCGCTCCCGCAGCTCGAAGATCTCCTCGATGTACGCCGTGCCGCTCCGGCCCTCGGTCAGATCGCGTTCGAACCTCGCCCGGACGGCATCGACGGTGACCCGCGGAAGCGGGCCGTTCGAGCCGGCATTGAGGTACGCGTAGCGCTCGAAGACGGGGAACTGCGCCCGAGCCTCCTCCGGTGTCACTCGACGACTGCTTCCACCGGCGCGTGATCCGAAAGCACGCGGCCGTCGATCGTGCGTCGCTCGAGCGGCCACGCGGCCGGACCGTCGCGCAACTCGAGGCCGCGCACGAGGATCTGGTCGATGCTGGCGGCGAGCGGCGGTGAGAAGCCTTCCGCGGCGGGCGAGACGAGGTTCGCGTCCCCCGCGACGATCGAACGTTCCGGCGCTAGCTCGACCACGCGGTCGAATTGGGCTCGGTCGCCGTCGATGTGGAAATTCACGACCGTCACTCCGTCGAACTCGGCCAGGTGCGCGATGCGCCGCAGCTTCGTATGGCCGACGACGTGCTCGCCGAGGTCGCGCGCGGGCCCGGCAGTGAGGATCGCGTCTGCCTCACCGGTGAAGGCCGAACGCAGGAGCCCGTTGTGCAGCGCCGTGACCGCCCGCGCGCCGACCGGAAGTCGCGGCCGTCGCGCGACGGCGCTCGTCGCGTGCATGCCGCTCCAGTCCTCGAGATGCGCGAGCGACCAGACGGGCAACTCCTGCAGGCACACGACGTCCGGACGGTCGCGCGTCACCAGCTCGATCATCTGGCGGAGAAACGCGCGACGCCCCGCCGGGGACGGCTTGCCGTGAAAGAGGTTCCAAGTCCGCACGAGCATGGCCACGGCGTAGCGTACGAGGCCGTGCGCGTCCTGCTCGCCGATCCGCCGGCCTTCACGCCGCCGTACGACCACGAGCTCGCCGCGGCGCTCGCGAGGGCAGGCGCGGAGGTCGAGCTCGTCACCACGCGCTTCCGCTTCGGGGACGCTCCGGAAGCGGAGGGATACGTCCGCCGCGAGCTCTTCTACCCCGTCTCGTCGCGCGTCTTCGGCCGCTCGCGGCTGCGCATCCCGGTCAAGGTCGCGGAGCATCCGGTCGGGCTCGCGTCGCTGCGACGAATCAAGGCGGACGTCCTGCACGTGCAGTGGCTCCCCGCACCCGAGCTCGATTCGTACCTCTTCCGTCCGCATCTGCCGTCGGTGCTCACAGCGCACGACCTTCTCCCCCGCCGCACCGCACACCGCACCGACCTCTGGCTCAGGCTGTTCGGGCGCTTCGACCGGATCGTCGTGCACAGCGAGAGCGGCCGGGACACGCTCGCCGAGGTCGGCGTCGACCCGGAGAAGCTGCGGGTCATCCCACATCCCGTGTTCCCGAGCGACCCCGTCCGGCAGGACGACGGCCGCACGGTGCTTGCCTTCGGGATCATCCGGCCGTACAAGCAGCTGGGCGACGCGATCGAGGCGGTGCGGCGGGCCGGGAACGCGCGGCTGCTGGTGGCCGGCGATCCGCTGGAGCCGGTCGAGCCGTACCGCGCAGCCGCGAACGGGCTCGAGGTCGACTGGCGGCTTGGCTATCTCTCCCAGCCGGAGATCGATCGCGCCTTCGGCGAGGCCACGGTCGCCGTCTTCCCGTACCGGCCCGAGCTCGACCAGAGCGGTGCACTCCTGCGCGCGCTTGGCGCCGGCGTGCCCGCCATCGCGTACGACGTCGGCGGGATTGCCGAGCCGGTGCGGAACTTCGGGGCAGGACGCGTCGTGCCGGCGGGCGACCTGGACGGCCTGGCGGGGGCCGTCCACGAGCTCCTCTCGGACCCCGCGGCGCTCGAAGAGGCACGCGCAGGGGCACGGCGTGCCCGCGCGGAGCTGACCTGGGATGCATCCGCTCAGGGACATCTCGCGGTATACGAGGAGATCACGTGAGACTCCGCCGAGACCCGTTCCGCGACGTGATCTCGCGCCAGCTCGACCTCTTCGTCGAGGACGAGGCCGACTTGCTCGAGGAGTGTCGCGACAAGTTCCGCACCTACCACCACGCGGACCGCGAAGGGCGTGAGGAGGCGTACGGCGACTGGGTCGACGTGGTCGAGGCCGCCACCGAGGCGCTCGCCGACATGCGCGACCGGTTCGCCCGCACGCTCGACGAAGACGTGGCCGAGACGTACGAGGACTCCTTCAACCGCGCGGTCCAGAAGCGCTGGCCCGAGCTCGGCCTGGAGATCGAGAACCGCTGATGGCGCCGATCGAGGACTACGCCCTCCTGGGCGACCTGCAGACGGCGGCTCTGGTCTCGCGAGGCGGGTCGGTCGACTGGCTCTGCTTCCCACGCTTCGACTCCGGCGCCTGCTTCGCCGCTCTCCTCGGCGGCCCCGACTGCGGGCGCTGGCTGCTCGAGCCGTCGGCGCCGGCGACGAGCACGCGCCGCTACCTCCACGACACGCTCGTCCTCGAGACGACCTGGACGACCGAGGACGGGTCGGTCGCGCGCGTCCTGGACTTCATGCCACCGCGCGGCGTGGCGCCCGACATCGTGCGGATCGTCGAGGGCGTCAAGGGCTGCGTGCACTTCCGCTCGGAACTGACCATCCGCTTCGACTACGGCAGCATCGTCCCGTGGGTGCGCAAGCGCACACATGAAGACGAGACGCGGGTTGCGCTCGCCGGCCCGGACGCGCTCTGCTTCCGGACGCCCGCGGACACGCACGGCGAGGACATGCGGACGCTCTCGGAGGTCTCGGTGGACGAGGGCGAGCGGGTTCCCTTCGTCCTCACCTATTTCCGCTCGCACGAGGAGGTTCCCGAGCGGATCGACCCGGAGCAGGCGCTCGCCGACACGGAGGGCTTCTGGCGTGAGTGGAGCGAGGCGTGCCCGCTCGAGCTGCCGGTCGAGTGGGCCGCGCTGGTGCGCCGCTCGCTGATCGTGCTCAAGGCGCTCACCTATGACCCGACGGGCGGGATCGTGGCCGCGCCGACCACCTCCTTGCCGGAGTGGATCGGCTCCGTGCGCAACTGGGACTACCGCTACTGCTGGCTGCGCGATGCGACGCTCACGCTGCTCGCCCTCCTCCATTGCAACCACGCCAACGAGGCGGGGCAGTGGCGGCGCTGGCTGGTGCGCGCGGTCGCGGGCGACCCGGCCGACGTGCAGATCATGTACGGCGTGGCCGGCGAGCGGCGCCTGAGCGAGTTCGAGCTGCCGTGGCTCGACGGCTACGAAGGCTCGACGCCGGTGCGGGTCGGCAACGCCGCGAGCGGCCAGCTCCAGCTCGACGTCTACGGCGAGGTGCTCGACTGCTTCTACCAGGCGCGCCAGCACGGCCTGCCTGTCGATCCGCAGGGGTGGACGATCCAGCGCGGCCTGCTCGAGCATCTCGAGGACGCGTGGCGGCAGCCGGACGACGGCATCTGGGAGATCCGTGGCGAGCGCCGTCACTTCGTCCACTCGAAGGCCATGGCCTGGGTCGCGTTCGACCGCGCGGTGCGGACGGTCGAGGAGTACGACTTCGACGGGCCGGTCGACCGCTGGCGGACGGTCCGTGACGAGATCCACGCGGACGTCTGCGAGCAAGGGTTCGACGCCAGGCTCGGCTCGTTCACGCAGTCGTACGGATCGAAGGAGCTCGACGCGAGCCTGCTGATGCTGCCCCTCGTCGGGTTCCTGCCGGCCACCGATCCGCGCATCCGAGGGACGATCGAGGCGGTCGAGCGAGAGCTGCTCCATGAGGGCTTCGTGCTTCGCTATCGCACGCACGAGGACGCCGCCGACGGCTTGCCGCCGGGCGAGGGCGTCTTCCTGCCGTGCTCGTTCTGGCTCTGCGACTGCTACGAGCTGCTCGGCCGCCACGACGAGGCACACGAGCTCTTCGGCCGGCTCGTCGACCTGGGCAACGACCTTGGCCTGCTGGCCGAGGAGTACGACCCGAAGGCCGATCGCCTGCTCGGGAACTTCCCCCAGGCGTTCACACACCTCGCCCTCGTGAACACGGCCTTCAACCTCGCGCCGCACCTGCCTTCGCCGATGCGCCGCCGGCACGCGACCCACCACTAGCGTCCAGCTCGGCGCCGGTAAACGCAGGTCGGCGGCGATGCGTCGCGCCGACCTGCGTTTACGGCAGTTGCCCTAGCCCGTGCTGACGGTCAGGCTGACCTTGCCGTCGTGCTTGAGGTGCGTTCCCGCGTTCGGGCTCTGCGAGATCACGTGCCCCTTCTGCACCGTGCTCGAGTGGGCGTGGCTGATCTTTCCCGCCGAGCAGAAGTGCGCCTTGAGCGTGCTCTTCGCGGCGGAGAGGCTCTTGCCCTTGACGTTCGGCACGACGCAGTTCCCGGCGGCGAACTTCGCCGTGACCGTGAGCGCCGCCTTGGCGACGACCTTGCACGTCGCCTTCCCAGTGCATCCGCCAGACCAGCCGACGAAGGTCGAGCCCTTGGCCGCCTTCTCCTTCAGCGTGACCACCGTCCCGAACGGGTACGCGTGCGAGCACGTCTTCCCGCAGTTGATCCCGGAAGGCAAGCCCGTGACGGTTCCGGAGCCGCTCCCCGACTTGTGGACGGTCAGGAAGAACGGCTTCGTGTAGGTGAACTGACTGGTCGCCGCCGCCGCGCCCGCGGTCGAGTCGCTCTCGACGGTGTGGAGCGTGATGGGCACCGTCCCGACTGCTCCGGCCGGTGCGGTCACGGTGACCGTGTCGGTCGTCCCGCAGTCGAGGAGCGCCTCGTCGTTCGACGCATCGACCGCCGAAACGTTGCCGAAGGTGACGTTGGTCACGCAGCCGAGGTTGTGGCCGCTGATCGTCACCTGCGTCCCGCCGTTCGCCGGCCCCGAGCTCGGAGTGATCGAGTCGATCTTCGGATCGCCCGGCGGGAACAGGAACAACACGTCGGACAGGTCGTTGTTGAGCGAGCTCGGCTCTGAGCAGTCCGTGACCGTGCACACCTGGGTGTCGACGACCGCGGCGTTCTGGGCGACCGTGGTCGTGGTCAGCTTCGTGTCGCTCGCCGCGTTGAAGTTGTACTGCGTGCCGAACGAGAACGGTGTGATGACGTCCGCAAAGGTCACCGCGAGGGCCTGATTCGCGAGCCCCGTGCCGTCGATCTCGATCGGCGTCCCGCCCGAGTCCGGACCGGCCTGCGTGCCGGAGGTCGGGCCCGAAGTCGCCTCCACGGCCGTGACCGTCGGGATCCCGGCGTAGGTCGCACTCGCCGAGTTCGACAGGCCCGCCACCGACTTGACGGTGACGGCGAGGGTCTTCGGATCGACGGTGGGGACATCGAGCCCCGGTGCCAGGATCTCGATCTTCGTGCCCGTCACGCTCACGAACTGGAAGGACTGCGCCTGCGAGGCTGCCTGCGACGGGTCGCCGAAGTTGACCCACTCCAGCGTGGCGAGGTTGAAGCCCTTGCCGTTGATCGTCACGACGGAGCCGCCTTCCTCGCTCGCGAGCGCACCCGGGCCGCCGGTGTTCGTGGAGATCGACGTGATCGTCGGCGTGGGCACGTAGTCGTACTCCGTCGCCGCCGGTGCGGGCTCCTGACCCGCGGGAGCCGGGATCACTCCGTCGTTGGCGAGGTTGAACGCGCCTTCGTAGAGGGGCTGGATCGTCGACGTCTGACTCGAGCCGTTCGCGTTGGTGACGACGACCTGGGTCTGGCAGACGTCGCTGGTGGCGTCCTCGCCCGTGCCGAAGCTCGAGCCGTCCTGAGCGCACGTCGTGGTCCCGTTCTGGAAGGCCGGCACGGTCGCCTGGATGTGCCAGTCGTCCTTGACCGTGAAGTTGCCCGCGCCGACGCTGACGCCGCCGAAGGTGACGTCGGTCGCGCCGCTGAAGCCGGAGCCGTAGATGTCGACGGTGTTGCCGCCCGCGTCGGGGCCGGCGTACGTCCGGACCGAGGTCACAGCCGGGATCGTCTGTGACGAGCCGTTCTCGTCCACGTAGGTGAACCAGCTGTTGACGTTGACGGCGCTCGTCTCACCGTCGTTCAGCGTCACGGAGACGGCTTCGCGTCCCGCTCCGTCGGTCGGGTCGTTCGACGGGTTCACGAACGCTGCCGGCGGGAAGTCCGCCACGATCGTCGTCGGGCTCGTGACGCTGAACGCCCCGGACGGGAACTCGACGCCTCCCGCCTGGACGTTCTTGACGTTCGGGACGCCGTTCAGCTCGAAGTTGGTGCCGGTGATGGTGATGCCCGGCGTGCCGAAGTTGGCCGTCGACGCGGTGGCCGGCGAGATGTTGGTCACGGTCGGCCGGGTGGCGGCCGGAGCCTGGTTGCAGAGGTAGAACGCGAGGCCGGCGCCGCCGTTCGGCTGGGTCAACTGCGGAGTTCCGAGACCGGAGGCCATGTCGTACCCGGTCGTGGCCTGGAACAGGTTCGAGTCCCCGTAGGGGTCGTTGTTCCCGGTCTTGATGTCGCTGAACGACGCCGCGTACGCCGTCGGGTTCGACGCCACCGAGTAGAGCAGTGGGTTGACGAAGCCGACGCCGCTCTGCGTGGCGGGATTGGCCTGGCAGGTGGCCGAGGCGTTGACGTCGGCCAGCATGGCCGCCCACATTGGTGCTGCCGACGACGTTCCGCCGAACGTGTTCCAGCCGTCGAGCACCGCCATGTAGACGGTGATGCCGCCCGTGAACTCGTCCGCGTTCGCGCTGACATCGGGGACCTCGCGGCAGCCGTCCTCCACAGGGCCGACGGGATTGTCCGAGGTGCAGAAGGCGTAAGGCTGGCCCAGGTCGGTCGACTCGAAGTTGCCGGCGGCCGTTACGGCGCTGGGATCGTTCACGCCGGGCACGTGCGAGTCGAGCTGCCAGCTCGGCATCGGCCACGACTCGGAGATGCCGCCGCCCGCGGCGCCCCACGCAGCGCCGTCGTTCCAGACGTGCTCGAGCGCGGGCTGGGTCGCGTCCTCCATCGTCGTGCCGCCCGCCGCCACGACGTACGGCTGGCTCGACGGATCGTCGACGGAGAGAATCGGGCTGGTCGGGGCCGTCGTCTGGAAGGCGTTGCAGTCGTTGCTGCCCTCGTCGCCGGCGGCCGAGAAGACGGTCTGTCCCTGGGCTGCCGCCTGCTGGAAGATCTCATTCTCGGCCTGCTGGACTCCGGGCGAGCCCTGCTGGACCGCCTGCTCGCACAGCCCCCAGCTCGTGGTCACGATCTGGTCGACGTCGTCGTTGACGATCTTCGAGTACTGGTCGAGGGAACCGAAGGTGTTGTTCGGCGCCTGGTAGACGTCGATGTTCGCGCCCGGCGCGAAGGCGGAGACGTCCTGGATATCGAGAATCGACTCGCCCGAGCCCGGGCCCGCGGTCTGCCCGCCGTCCACGTTGATGACGTGGACGTGGCTGAGCATCGTGGTCGCCTGCGTCGCGCCGAAGTAGCACGTGTCGAACGCCTGGAGGTCGCTCATCGAGAACGGCTCCAGCTCGTAGACGGCGATGTGCTGACCCGCGCCCGTGTCACCGGCGCCGAAGAGGCCGAACGCGCCGTAGGCGTTGGCGATCTGGTCGTCGGTCAGGCCGCCGAACTGCTCGGCGGCGGTCGTTGCCGCGAGGCAGGGCGTCGGTGAGGCGGCCGGGTGGATGAAGTCAGCGGTCTTCGCGGCCGCGTGGCTTCCGCGCATCGACCGGGGAGCGTGGAGCACGCTCGAGGGCCGCAGCTTCACGGTCGTGTCGAGGCCGACAACCGCCGTGACGTCCTTCGCGATCGTCGCCGGCACCCGGATCGAAGCGGTCCGCGCCTGGCCGATCGAGCCGTTGGCGAGCCTGTAGCGCTCCAGGCCCGTGTGGAAGGCGGTCTCGACCCGGCTTGCGGGCGCCGAGAAGTGGACGATCAGCCCGTCACGTGCGACATCGGTGACGGTGAGCCCGGAGGACTGAAGCTGTGACTTGACGGCCGCGATGGTCGAGGACGTCGGGCCGAATCTCGCCGCGAAACTCCCGGGGGTCAGGTAGTGGTGGAACAGCGGCGAGTGCTTGTCGGTCACCTGCGAGATGAAGCGCGTCAGCGCGGCATCGTCACGGGGTTGCAGCACCACGGCGCCCGACACGGTCGCCGTCGGGGCGACTGCTCCGAGCTGCTTTGCACCGCGGGGAAGCAGCGGCTTCGGCGCCACGACCCTCGTGCCTGTCGGTCCGGCGGCGCCGGCGCCTGCCGCGGAGATCGCGAAGCAGACCAGTGCCACCAGCGGCGCAGCGACCAGCGCCCGCACTCCGAGATACCTCTTCATCTTGTACGCCCTCCTACTTGAGCGGCTAACTGCCGCCCCCCAAGGCGCGGCCTCAACCCGACCTGTGAAATGAGACGCGATGTGCACACAGACGTTAGCTGTGCGGAAACGGTTTTCCTGCTAGCGATGCCCGAAGTGATGAGCGCGCGGAAGAGCGGCGTGGACGTCGGCGCCATCGGTCAGTGACCGTGCGAGCGGCGCCAGCGAGACGAGCTCGTCCACGAGGATGTTCCGGTTTCGGTCCGAGTGCTCGTAGCGGCCCCGCACCAGCAGTAGCGGCTCGCTGCGCACGACCGCGCGGAACCGCTCGTAGACCCGGGGCAAGATCACGAGGTTCACCTGCACGAGCTCGTCCTCGAGCAGCATGAAGACGACGCCGTTCGCGGTCGACGGCCGCTGGCGCGCCACGACGAGCCCGGCGATCTGCACCTTCGCCTGGTGGGGCTGCTCGCGCAGCTCCGCGCTCGACAGCGTTCCCGGCGGTAGATGCGGGCGGAGCAGCTCGAGCGGATGGACGCCGACGGACAGGCTCGTTGTCCGGTAGTCGGTGAGCATGCGCTCCCACACCGTCGGCTCGGGCAGGTCCGGCGTCGCGACCGTCGGCTCGAGCGGCAGCGCGAGCTGCTTCGCCTTCCCCTCGGTGCCCGGGACGCTCGCCGGCCGCGGCACGAGCCCGAGCTGCCAGAGGAGCTCCCGTCGGCGCAGGCCGAAGCAGTCGCAGGCTCCACTTTCGGCGAGCGCGCGCAGCTCGTCCTCCGACAACGCGGTCCGCTGCGCGAGCTCGCGGATCGAAGAGTAGGGACGCTTCTCAGCGACGGTCTCCGCGTCGTCCTCCCCCAGTCCGGTCACGTACTTCAGCCCCACGCGCACGGCGCCGTCCTCCTCGATCGTGCAACCGGCGTCGCTGCGGTTCACGTCGGGCGGCCGCGTCTCCACCCCGTGCTTCTGCCCGTCGCGCACGAGCGTCGCGGGTGGATAGAAGCCCATCGGCTGCGCGTTGAGGAGCGCGGCGAGGAACTCCGGCGCGTAGTG
>DATFSG010000053.1:0-9275 GCA_035262765.1 Gaiellaceae bacterium
GACCGGACCGAAGAACGGCATCGGCGAGAGCATCAGCGCCGCAGAGGCGCCGTTGATGCAGAGGATGTCGTGGGCCGTGACCATGTCCGCGCTGAGGACGGTGCAGATCACCTGGACCTCGTTGCGGAAGCCCTTCGGCCAAAGCGGCCGGATCGGCCGGTCGATCATCCGTGCCGTGAGGATGGCGCGCTCGGTCGGGCGCCCCTCACGCTTGAAGAATCCGCCCGGGATCTTGCCGGCGGCGTACATCCGCTCCTCGACGTCGACCGTGAGCGGGAAGAAGTCTGCGCCCTCGCGCGCCTCGGCGCGCCCCTGGGCTGTGGCGAGCACCATCGTGTCGCCTCCGCGGATGACGACAGCGCCATCCGCCTGCTTCGCGAGATGCCCGGTTTCCATCGTGATCTCCTGGTTTCCAACCTGGACGGAGACCTGCGCCCGGCGCTCGGTCGCGATACTCATCAATTGTCCTCCACTCTGCTTTGTGGAGGGCGGGAGCTCGAGCCAGACCGTGTTCTGCTTCGGGCTCGCTCGAACTTCCACCCTCCGTGTTCTTGGGAGCTAGCGGCGCAGGCCGAGCTCCTTGATGAGGGCTCGGTAGCCCTCGAGGTCGTGCTTCTGCAGGTAGTTCAAGAAGCGGCGGCGCCGCCCGACGAGCTTGAGGAGCCCGCGCCGCGAGTAATGGTCGTGCTTGTGGGTGCGCAGATGCTCGGTCAGCTCGTTGATGCGCTGCGTCAGCATCGCGATCTGCACCTGCGGCGAGCCGGTGTCGGCCTCGCTGCGGCCGTGCTTCGTGATGATCTCCTGCTTTGCTTCCTTGGTCAGGGCCAACGCCCTCTCCTCTCTGTTCGCCTCCCGAGGCTCCGCCCGCGGCGCCAAGGACGTCTGCGCGAGCCGGGCCTGGGTCGCGGGGTAGGGTAGCGGAAAGCGGCATGGCGAGCGCGATTCCGCAGGAGAAGCTGGCCGAGATCGTGCGCGAGGCGCGTGCGCGGAGCGGCGTCCCGGCCGTCGCGGCGGGGCTCCTCGCGGGCGGTCGGGTCGAGCTGGCCGCGGACGGGCCGGTCGACGTGGAGACGCCGTTCCGGATCGCGTCGATCACGAAGTGGTTCACGGCTTCGCTGGCCGCGCTCCTGCTCGACCTCGACGCGCCTTCGGCTGCCGCGGGTGCGAGCGTGGGCCGGCTCCTCTCCCACACGGCCGACCTGCGACCGAACTCGCGCGAGCTCCTGCCCGAGCAGTGCCGCGGGCTCTGGTCGTACTCGAATGCCGGTTTCGTGCTCGCGGGCAGGGAGTGCGAGGCCGCCGCGGGGATTTCGTTCTCGACGGCCGTGCAGGAGCGTCTGCTCGAGCCGCTGGGCCTCGAGCGCACGAGCTTCGATGAGCCACGGGACGCGGCGCCCGGGCATGCCCAGGAGGGCGCGCTGGGACACCGCGAGATCTCGGACGTCGTCTATCCAGAGTCGCGCCGGGCAGCCGGCGGGCTCTGGTCGACGGTCGACGACCTGCTCCGCTTCGCAGCGCATCAGTTCGGCGGCCCTGGCCCGCTCTCGGAGGCTCAGCTGCGCTCGGTGCACGAGCCGCGCGCGGAGGCACTCGGCGGCCGCTACTGCCTCGGCTGCTGGAGTCGACAGCTGGTCGGCGATCGGCTCGTGTTCGACCACGAGGGATCCGTGGGCGGCTACCAGTCGCTGCTGCTGCTCGTCCCGGAGGAAGAGACAGCGCTGGCGGTGCTCACGAACAGCTGGCGCGGTAGCGGCCTGATCCGTCGGGTAGTCCGCGACCTCGGGCTCGGGCCGGCCCCGGTCGAGTTGGCGGGTGAGGATCAGATCGCCGCAGGCCGCTACGAGCTCGACGACACCGTCGCTGTCGTGGAGGACCACGATGGGCGCTGGCGCGTGGCGGAGAGCGAGATCGACCCACTGACAGGTCTTCTCATCGAGCGCCCCGAGTACGGCGTCGATGCGCTCGGCGGCGGCGTCTACGGCTTCGGCGGAGGGATGCTCATGAGTCACCGAGTCGACTTCCCGCGGCGGGGCGTCGCGCGTGTCGGCTGGACCGCCCTACCGGCGGCGGACTCCTGACCCGCGACCGGCGCCTCAGCCGGGACGGACGCTGCCGCGCGTCGCCTTGACATCGTCGCCGATCGCGGCGACGAGCTCCTCGAGCGAGTCGAAACGGCGCTGCTCGCGAAGCGGGCTCCAGATCTCGAGCACCAGCCGCTGGCCGTAGAGGTCGCCGTCGAAGTCGAGCAGGTGGGCCTCGACCCGACGCTCAACGCCGTCGAAGTGCGGGTTCGTCCCGATCGAGACGGCCGCGCGACGATCCCTCGCAGCGCCCGCGTACACGCCGTCCGGCGGGACGAGCAGCCCTTCGGGCACGTCAAGGTTCGCGGTCGGGAACCCCAACTCGCGACCCCTCCCATCGCCGCGGACGACGATCCCCTCGACCTCAGGGGGCCGACCGAGCAACGCCGCGGCCCGCTCCGGCTCGCCAGCGCGCAGGAGCTCCCGCACCCGGCTCGAGGAGACGTTCTCGACGAGAGGCACTCTCCGCACGTCGAAGCTCAGGCGCGCCAGCTGATCGAGATCGCCCTCGCGGCCTTGTCCGAAGCGGAACGTCTCTCCGGCGGCAACCGTCTCGGCTCCGATCCCGCGCAGCATCTGCTCGGCGAACTCCTCCGCCGACAGCCCAGCGAGCTGCTCGTCGAAGTGAAGGACAAGGACATCCTCGACTCCCGCGTCGGCGAACAGCTCGAGCCGCCGTTCGAGCGTGGCGAGAAGCTCGACCTGGCCGCCCAGCACGGCCCGCGGATGCGGATCGAAGGTCACGACGCCCGTGCGTAACCCGGCTCGCCGGGCAGCGTCGATCACCTGGAGGTGGCCGCGATGAACGCCGTCGAAGGTCCCGACGGCGACGGCACGCCGCGCGGCCGGCAGCTCGGCCGGCCCGCGAGCGACGTTCACGCGCCCAGCCCCGAGCGGGCAGCTTCCACTCGGGCCAACACGTCGGACTCCGCGAGCAGCCGTTCGGACGTGAACGCCTCCGGGGTGACAGCGTCGGCCACGGAGAACGGACCGACTTCGGTCCGTCGCAGCGTCACGCAGTGCCCGCCGAGTGCGATCGCTAGCGACCGGACGTAGGTCCCGGAGCTGACGCGGAGGTCGAGGGTCACCGCCTCTCCCGTATACGAAATGACATCGAGCGCGTGCACCGTCGAGCGGCGTACCGGCATCTCCACCTCGACGCCGCGCCGCGCCAGCTTGTACGCGCGCTCACCGCCGATCTTCACCGCAGACGCGGCCGGGATCGGCAGCTCGATCTCGCCGCGGAGGAGCTCGAGCCGTTCGCCGAGCTCGTCCTCGCCGGGCGGCGTGTGACTCTCGACGACCTCGGCCTCCGGATCGCCGGTGGAGGTCCGGCGGGTGAGGTCGATCTCGGTGAGATAGCGCTTGTCCAGGCCGACGAGGCATGGGGCGAGCTTAGTTGCCCTACCGGACAACAAGAGCAAGAGCCCCGTGGCGAACGGGTCGAGCGTTCCGGCGTGGCCGGTCCGCGCGCCGGTCATCCTGCGGATCTGCGCGACGATCGCGAACGAGGACGGACCGCCCGGCTTGTCTACGAGCGCAATGCCCGCGGGCTCAAGCGCGCGAGGTGGCACGTTGCTCGAGGAAGCCTTCGCGGACCTGCTCAACGGTCTCTGCCAGCGGTAGATCAGTGGAGAAGCCGGCGGCTTGGCGGTGTCCGCCCCCGCCGAAGCGGCGAGCGATCGCCGAGACGTCGAGCTCGTCGATGCTGGAGCGGAGCGAGCCCTTGTAGGCGGCCGCCGCCTGGCTCAGCTGCTCCCGGATCAGAACTGCCAGCTCGGCGCCTTCAACAGCGCGCAGGTAATCGATGATCCCCTCCGAGTACGGCTCGGAAGCGCCGGCGTCCACGAAGTCGTCGCGCACGAGATGCGAAACGACGATCCGCCCGCCCTCGAGCACCTCGGCGCGGTCCAGGGCGCGCGCGAGCAGCTTCAGCTTCGCGAACTCGACGGACTCGTACACCTCCTGGAAGACGGCGTGAATGTCCGCGCCCGCGTCGACGAGTTCGGCTGCGAGCCGGAGCGCCTTCGGCGTCGTGTTCGCGTACTGGAACCGCCCGGTGTCGGTGACGAGCGCGATGTACAGCGGCTCCGCAAGCTCGGGCGTGAGCTCGACCCCCAACTCCGCGAACACATCGCGGAGTACCTCGCCGGTGGAGGACGCGTCGGCAACGATGAGGTTGACGTTGCCGAAGCGCGTGTTGTCGTGGTGGTGGTCGACGTCGAGGACGAGTGGGGCGAGCGCGAGAACGGCTTCGTCACCGATCCGATCCTCCTTGGCGCAGTCGACAGCGAGCAGCACGCGCTCCGCCGCGTCAGCGGGACGCTCGCGCACGAGCCCGTCGAGCGGCATGAAGGCGTACTCGCGTGGCAGCGGCGTCTCGCCCGCGTGGTACATGACGACGTCCTTGCCGAGCTGGCGGAGGGCGAGTGTGGCGGCGAGCAGCGATCCGAGCGCATCTCCGTCCGGGTTCTCGTGCGTGACGACGAGGAAGCGGTCGTGCTGCCGCAGCGCGTCTGCGATCGCCTTCAGGTCAGTCGTCTGAGTCATCGTCGTCCGGCGCGAGCTCGTCGATCAGGCGGGTCATGCGCACGCCGCGCTCGACCGTCGGATCGTACTCGAAGGTCAGTTGGGGGGTTCGTTTCAGCCTGAGCTCACGCGCGAGCCGCGACTGCAGGACGCCGTGGGCGGCCTCGAGCCCGAGGAGACTTGCGCGCTGCTTGCGGCCCGAGCCGAGCACGCTGACGTAGACGGTGGCGTGCCGCAGATCGGGAGCCGTATCGACGCCCGTCACGGTGATGAGCCCGAGTCGGGGGTCCTTGAGCTCCGGAACAGCTTCGGCGAGGACGTGCCTCACCGACTCGTTCACCCGGCGCATGCGCTCACTCATGGCCGTATTCAAGCGCCTTGCTTCGCGAACCGCGTCCGTGCAGTTCCGATTTGCTCGATCTCCACAACGACCACGCCCCACCCAGGGTGGGGACGCTGTCCCGCCGCCCTCGAAGCCGACGCTACCGGGCGATGCGTCACGAATGCGTGCCGGCGCGTTGCGAATTGCCGGCAATCGCGCGGACGGACGTCCCTCCAGGCGCAGCGACGGCGACTCAGCGAATCACGTCGAGCACGAGCGGCTGCGGCTCCGGCTCGTCGCCTATCTCGTACGCAGCGAGAAGCGCGGCCTCGGCCGCCTCGGCCCCCGCATCGTCGCGGGCGTGGATCTCGGCCAGCGGCTCGCCGGCGGTGACCTCCTCCCCTCGCTTGCGGAGACAGACGACGCCGACCGCATGGTCGATCGGCTCGCCGGCCACCTCGCGGCCCGCGCCGAGCTCCATCGCCGCCACGGCGACCTCCCTAGCCCCGAGCTTGCGGACGTAGCCGGTCGCCGGAGCGGGCACCTGCCGCAACACGGGCGCCGAGGGCAGCCGAGCCGGGTCCGGATCTCCGCCCTGCGCTCGAATCCACCGGTCGTAGGCCGCCAACGCCGAGCCGTCCGCGAGCGCGGTCTCGGCGCGGAGCCTTCCCTCGGCCTCGTCCACACCGAGATCCGAGAGCGCGAGCAGCTGAGCGGCCGCGTCGACGACGAGCTCGTGGAAATCGGCAGGCCCGCCGCCGCTGACCGTCTCCCACGCCTCACGCACCTCGAGCGCGTTGCCGACGGCCCGGCCGAGCGGCTGATCCATGTCCGTCAGCACACAGACGACGTCCATCCCGGCCTGATCACCGAGGGCGCGCATCTCGCGCGCGAGCTCGCGCGCGTCGTCCACCGTTCGCATGAACGCGCCCTCCCCCACCTTCACATCGAGGACGACCGCACTCGCGCCGGCCGCGATCTTCTTCGACATGATGCTGGCCGCGATGAGCGAGACCTGGTCGATCGTCGCCGTCACGTCGCGCAGCGCGTAGAGCTTCTTGTCCGCGGGGACGAGGTCGGCGCTCTGCCCGGCCACCGCGACCCCGATCTCCCGCACCTGTTCGACGAGCTCGTCGGTGGTCAGCTCGACGCGGAACCCGGGGATGGACTCGAGCTTGTCGAGAGTTCCGCCGGTGTGGCCGAGGCCTCGGCCGCTCATCTTCCCAAACGGGACACGGCACGCTGCGACAACCGGCCCCACCGCGATCGTGATCTTGTCGCCGACCCCTCCCGTCGAGTGCTTGTCGACGACGCGGCGTCCGAGCCGCCCCGCGAGGTCGACGGTCTCGCCGCTCGCCACCATCGCGTCAGTCAGGGCGAAGGTCTCCTCGGGCGTCAGGCCGCGGAACCAGACCGCCATCAGCAAGGCGGCCGCCTGGTAGTCGGGCACGTCCCCGCGCACGTAGCCGGCGACGAACTCGCGGACCTCCGCAGCGGAGAGCTCCTCTCCGTTGCGCTTTCGCTCGATCAGGTCCGCGGCGTGCATCTCCGCGAGCCTATTCCTCGGGGTCGATCAGAAGCCGCTCGGTGAGCGCGACCTCCCACTCCTGGCCTCGCAGCCAGCGCTCTGCTTCGTCGAGCAACCGCTCGACCTCTCGGTGCTCGCGCGCGACGCAAGCCGCCGTGATCCGAGCGCGCTGCCAGACGTCGTGGTGATCGACCTCCGCCACCGAGGCACCCACCCGGTTCTGAAGCTGCGCCTTCGCCGATCGCAGATGGTGGCGCTTCTCCTTGAGCGAGTGTGCCTCAGGGAAATGCAGCTCGCAGGTGAGAATCCCGACCCAGCCGCTCGCCATGGTCGCATTCAAGCGTCAAGCGCGCGCTCGACCGCCTCGGCGGCGATGTGCACGGCCTCGACCTCGTCGTCGGACGCCTCGGAGAGAAGCCGCTCGAGCAGGTCGAGCCGCCGCGCCCGGCCCCGTTCGAGGATCCTGCGCGCCTTGGCGGTCGGCTCGAGCCGGATCGCTCGCGCGTCGTTCACGTCGGGATAACGCCGCACGAGTCCCTCCCGCTCCAGCGCTGTGACGAGCTTGCTCATCGTGGCCGGCGTCACCTGCTCCGCGTCAGCGAGCTCCGTCAACGAGCGCGGGCCACCGAAGACCAGCACCGAGAGCGCGGAGGCACGGGCCGGCGACAGGCCCATGGCTTTCGCGTCCACCTCACGCACTCGGCGCAGGAGATGAATCGCCGCCGAGTGGATGCGGTCGGCTGCTGCACGCCGACTGGACATGACAACGGACATTTAGTTAGGCTACCTAAGCATGGCGACGACCGACAGACCTCCGGCGCTCGACAGCGATCTCGTCCGCGAGTTCGTGGCGGACGCCCACGGCGACCTCGACGCTGTCCGGGGCGCGCTAACCGAGCATGCGACCATCGCGAACGCCGCCTGGGATTGGGGCGGCGGCGACTGGGAGACTGGGCTCGGCGCCGCGGCCCACATGGGACGGCGCGACATTGCCGAGCTGCTCCTCGCCCACGGCGCGCGGATCGACGTCTTCGCCGCCGCGATGCTCGGCGAGGTCGAGATCGTGCGCGCGATGCTCGCCGCTCATCCGGAGCTGCGCAACGCGAGAGGGCCGCACACGATCCCGCTCCGCGCCCACGCAGAGGCCGGTGGCGAGCAGGCGCGAGCGGTGCTCGAGCTGCTCGACTCGGACGCCTGACGAGCTCTACTCGGAGGCGGCGGAAGGAGCCTCGTCGAGCGACGTCCGCTCGACCTCGCGCGTCTCGAACATCTCGAGCACGTCGCCCTCCTTCACGTCGTTGAAGCCCTCGAGGAGGATGCCGCACTCGAAACCCTCGGCGACCTCGCGGACGTCGTCCTTGAAGCGCTTCAGCTGGGCGATCGTCGTCGTGTAGATCACCGCGCCGTCGCGGATCACGCGGACGCTGGCGTTGCGGCGGACGACTCCGTCGGTGACCATGCAGCCGGCGATCGTGCCGAGCCGCGAGACGCGGAAGAGGGCACGCACCTCGGCCTCGCCGATCGTCTCTTCGGTCGTGACGGCCGCGAGCTTGCCGACGAGCGCCTGCTCGATCTCCTCGGTGAGCTTGTAGATCACGTCGTACGTGCGGATCTCGACGCCCTCCCGCGCCGCGAGCTCGCGCGCCTCGGCGTTCGGCCGGACGTTGAAGCCCACGATGAGAGCGTCGGACGCGGACGCGAGCATGATGTCGTTCTGCGTGATCGCCCCCACTCCCTCGGCGATCACGTTCAGCCGCACCTCGGGATGCTCGAACTTCGACAGCTCCGAGACGACAGCCTCGACCGAGCCGACGACGTCGCCGCGGACGATCAGGTTGAGATCGGAGACCTCGCCGGCCTGGAGCTGCTCGAACAGCCCCTCGAGCGAGACGCCCCCCGGCCGAGCCGTGGCGAGCTGCTCGCGGCGCAGCCGCTCGCCGCGCCGGTTGGCGATGTCGCGCGCCTCCCGGTCGTTGGCGACGACGCGCGCCAGCTCACCTGCCGCCGGCGGCTTGTCGAAGCCGAGGATCTCGACGGGCTCGCCCGGAACCGCGCTCTCCTGCCGCTCGCCCTTGTAGTCGAACAGCGCCTTCACGCGGCCGTACGCATCGCCGGCGACGACGGCGTCGCCGACCTTGAGCGTGCCGCGCTGCACGAGCACCGTCGCGACCGGGCCGCGGCCGACGTCGAGCCGGGACTCGATGATCGGGCCGGAAGCCTCCGCATCCGGGTTCGCCTTCAGGCCTTCGAGCTCGAGATCCGCGACGAGCAGCACCTTCTCGAGCAGCTCGTCGAGGTTCTGCTGCGTCTTGGCCGAGACTTCCGCGAACTGCGTGTCCCCGCCCCAATCCTCGGGATTGAGCCCCTCCTGGGCCAGCTCACCCTTCACCCGGTCGATGTTCGCGTCGGCGAGATCGACCTTGTTGACGGCGACGACGATCGGCACCTCGGCCGCACGCGCGTGCGCGATCGACTCCTTGGTCTGCGGCATGACTCCGTCGTCAGCGGCGACGACGAGCACAGCGATGTCGGTCACCTTCGCGCCGCGCGCGCGCATCGCCGTGAACGCCTCGTGGCCCGGCGTGTCGAGGAACGTGATCTTCCGGCCGTCGACGTCGACCTGATAGGCGCCGATGTGCTGAGTGATGCCGCCGGCCTCCGTCGCGACGACCCGCGCGTTGCGGATCGCATCGAGCAGCGTCGTCTTGCCGTGGTCGACGTGGCCCATGATCGTGACGACCGGCGGCCGCGCCTGGAGGGCGTCCTCCGGATCGTCGAACGCCTCCGGCTCTTCTTCCTCGTCGGCGGCGTGCTT
>DATFSG010000054.1:0-5409 GCA_035262765.1 Gaiellaceae bacterium
GCGAGCGCGTGGCGCAGCAGCGACTCGCTCTTCGTGTAGCGAGTGAGGGTCTCCCAGGCCTGTTCGCGAGTCGGCTCCAAGGCCCGGCTATCCTAGCCCGGCATGTCCGTCGCGACGGCCCCTCACGCCCTCGTCATCGAGGGTGGAAACCCGCTCAGCGGCCGCATCCGCGCCTCGGGGAACAAGAACGGTGCCCTGCCGATCCTCGCCGCGTGCCTGCTCGCCGACGAGCCCGTCACGCTGTCGAACGTCCCGCGCATCCGCGACGTCGAGACGATGATCGAGCTCGTCGCCGGCACAGGCGCGAGCGCGGAGTGGACCGGCCCGAACGAGGTTCGGGTCGATTCGCAAGGGCTCTCGTCGTACGAGGTCGACGCGGTGCTCGCCGAGCGGATCCGCGCTTCGTTCCTGCTCGCCGGCCCGCTGCTCGCGCGCCTCGGCCGGGCGAGTGTGCCGCCGCCGGGCGGCGACGTGATCGGTCGGCGCCGGCTCGATCCGCACATCCATGCGCTGCAGCGACTCGGCGCGAAGATCGAGATCGAGAACCGCTACGAGATGGAGACCGAGGGGCTGCGCGGCGCCGAGATCTTCCTCGACGAGGCGAGCGTGATGGCGACCGAGAACTCGATCATGGCCGCCGTCCTCACTCCCGGCGAGACCACGATCGGGAACGCCGCCTGCGAGCCGCACGTGCAGGATCTGTGCCGCTTCCTCGTCTCGCTCGGCGCGCAGATCGAGGGCATCGAGTCGAACGTCCTCCGGATCCACGGCGTCGAGAAGCTGAGCGGCGGCAAGTGGACGATCGCCCCCGAGCACATCGAGGTCGGCAGCTTCATCGGCCTCGCCGCGGTCACGAACAGCGACCTCACGATCGAGGCGGTCGTGCCGCACGACATGGTCTCGATCCTCACGGCGTTCAGCCGTCTCGGAATCGAAGTGGAGCTCGGGGACGACTGGTTGCGCGTACCGCCGCATCAGGAGCTCGTGATCACGAACGACCTGGGCGACCAGGTGCCGAAGATCGAGGATGGGCCCTGGCCGGCGTTCCCGGCCGACCTCACGTCGATCGCCGTCGCGGTCGCGACCCAGGCGTGGGGGACGGTGCTCGTGTTCGAAAAGATGTTCGAGAACCGCCTGTTCTTCGTGGACAAGCTCGTCTCGATGGGCGCGCGGATCATCGTCTGCGACCCGCACCGCGTCGTCGTCAGCGGCCCCTCGCGCCTCTACGGCCAGCGGCTGACGAGCCCCGACATCCGCGCCGGGATGGCGATCCTCATCGCGGCGCTGTGCGCGAACGGCCGCTCGGTGATCGGCAACGTCGCGGAGATCGACCGCGGCTACGAGCGGATCGACGACCGGCTTCGCGCCGTCGGCGCCCAGATCGAGCGCGTCGAGGCGTAGCGAGGCTTGCGGAGCTACGCTCCGCCCGGGATGAGCGAGCAGGCTGCGGCAGGCGTTCGCGTCAACGTCTACGGACACGGCGACGCGACGGTCGAGACGGGGCTGCCCGTCCTCAACCGGCTGATCGCGCGCCTCGCGGAAACCGCGCGCTTCGACCTCGTCCTCGACATCCAGCCGGGCGACACGGAAGCCGAAGTCGACGCCGCCGCCGCGGCGCTCGGGCACGCGCTCGCGGGGCCGCTGCGTTCCGAGGGCGCACGCGGCTACGGCGCCGGCGCGATGACCTCGGCGGAAGCGCTCGCCTCGGTCGTCCTCGAGACGAGCGACGAGCCACTCTTCGTCACCAACGTCGACCTCACGCAGGCCCGGATCGGCGGGCTCGGTACCGACGTCGTGCGACGGTTCCTCGAGGTGCTGGCCGAGAACGCGGGTCTCGTGCTCCACGTGCGGCTCCTGAACGGCACCGACAGCGGCCACGTGCTCGAAGCGATCTTCAAAGGGCTCGGCGCAGCGCTGGCCGAGGCATGCGAGAGACAGGAGGCGAGATGAGCGACAAGCAGGTCGTCCGCACCGAAGCCGCGCCGGCACCGTTCCAGGGCGCGCCGTACTCGCAGGCGATCGCGGCCAACGGCTTCGTCTTCGTCTCAGGCCAGCTCGGCCTGAAGCCGGGCGACACCGCGATCTCGGGCGGGATCGAGGAGCAGACCGAGCAGGTCTTCGCGAACCTGAAGGCCATCCTCGAGGAAGCAGGCACCAGCCTCGACCGGCTCGTGAAGACCGGTGTCTTCCTCCAGAACCTCGACGACTTCCAGGCGATGAACAGGGTCTACGCGAAGCACGTCGGCGAGCAGCCGCCGGCGCGAGCGACGGTGGAGGTGGGGAAGCTCCCGTCTGGCGCCCTCGTCGAGATCGAGGCGATCGCGCTGCTCTAGGAGGGCTTGACGGCCCGCAGGTGGAGAAAGAGCGGGATCCGGCGCCAGCGGCGGCTGTGGGCGCTGTTGAACGGGCCGTCGGGTTGCTTCGGCTCGCGGATCCGCTCGATCAGCAGCCCGCTCTCCGCCAGAAGGTCGGTGTACGTCTGAAGCGGACGGTGCTTGCTCACGAAGCGCATGGCCAGTCCGTCGCGCTCGAACGTCTCGTCCGTGGACGACTCGTCGAGGTACGAGCCTTCGATCACGAACGGGCTGTCGGCGGTGCGTTCCACGAACGACCCTGCGGAGTTGAGTGGATGGACGATCGCGAGGCAGAGCCGCCCGCCGGGCGCAAGCACACGCGCGGCCTCGAACATCGCGCCCGAGAGGTCGTCGACGTCCTGCAGCGACATGAACGCGACGACGAGTCCGAACGACGCGTCCGCGAAGGGCAGGTCGGCTGCGTCGGCAAGGTACAAGTCCATCTCCGGCGCGGCCTCGCGCGCGGCTTCGAGCACCGTCGGCGAGGCATCGACGCCCACGACGTCGTGCCCGAGCGCGGCGAGGTCGCGTGCCAAACGCCCCTCGCCACACCCGACGTCGAGCGTCCGGCCGGAAGGCGGCGGAACGACCTCGAGGAACAGGTCGCGGTGGAAGCGCCAGTAGCTGTCGTGACCGGGCTCCCGCGCCCAGGCGATCCACGCCGCCGCGTTCTCCTCCCAGGCCTGCCTCAGCTCGCTCACTGACTCGACTCTAGAGCCGCGAGAATGGCCTCGTGCGCGTGGAGATCGAGAATTACGTCCGTTCGCTGGACCTGGACGCCTATGTGGTCGGCGGCGCCGTGCGCGACGAGCTGCTCGGGCTGGGCTCAAAGGACGCCGACTTCCTCGTGCTCGGAGTCGACACCGAGGAGCTGCGAGCCGCGCTGACTCCGCACGGCCGAGTCGAGGATCTCGTGGTCGCCGACCGGCTCGTCGGCGTTCGGCTGCACCCGCACGACCGCGCAATCCGGAAGCTGACGCCGGCCGGGATCGAGTTTGCGCCCCCGCGCAAGGAGGTCTCGACCGGGCCTGGTCGCCACGACTTCGAGATCGTCGCAGACCCGACGCTGTCGCTCGCCCAGGACATGGAGCGGCGCGACTTCACGATCAACGCGATGGCCCGCCGGCTCGACACGGGCGAGGTGCTCGACCCGCTCGGCCGCGGCCGCGCCGACCTCGATGCGGGGCGCCTGAGCACCGTCTCGCCGCAGAGCTTCCGCGAGGATCCGCTGCGGCTCGTTCGCGCTCTCCGCTTCGTCTCGCAGCTCGGCTTCACGCCGGATCCCGAGCTGCTCGACCAGATGCGCGAGGAGGCGGCAGCGGTGAGGCTCGTCTCGGGCGAACGCATAGGCGGCGGCCTCTCGGCGGACGGGATGGGCGAGCTGTCCAAGCTCCTCCTCGGCGCCGAGCCGGCCCGCGCGCTCCGCTACGCGCGCGACACCGGCGTCCTCGTCGAGCTGCTGCCCGAGTTCGGACCGGCGATCGGCTTCGACCAGGAGAGCCGCTATCACGACCTGACGGTCGACGAGCACACGTTCGCCGTGGTGCAGGCCACAGCCGACCAGGGGTTCTCGCTGCCCGTGCGGCTGGCCGCGCTCTTCCACGACCTCGGCAAGCCGATCGTCGGCTGGCGTGGGCACGACGGCCGACTCCACTACTACGCGAAGCCCGGCTTCGCCGCCCACGGCCACGACCAGGTCGGCGCCGATCTCGCGTCCGGCGCGCTGCTCCGGCTCCGCTATCCGACTGCGCTGCGAAAGCGCGTCGTCCGGATCGTGCGCCGTCACATGTTCCAGCCCGGGAAAGGGGATGCCCAGCGCGCGCGGCGTTTCCTACGCCGCAACGGCGACGAGCTCGCGTTCGACCTCCTCGACCACAAGCTCGCCGATCTGCTCGGCAAGCGCGGCACCGATGGCGAGCCACCGCCGTTCGAGGAGATCGAGCGGCTGGCCCGTTTCCGTGAGGTTGTCGAGCAGGAGCGCTCGAGTCCGCACCGGCTCGGCGATCTGGCCATTGACGGCAACGACTTGATCGATCTCGGCTTCCGGCCGGGGCCGCAGCTCGGGCACATCCTCCACGACCTCCTCGACGCCGTCGTCGACGAGCCGGCCCTCAACACGCGCGACCAGCTGCTCGCGCGGGCGGAGAAGCGGCTGTGATCCGCTGGGAGGCAGAGGGCTACGCCGTCGCCTTCACCACCCGCCTCGGCGGCGTGAGCGAGGGGCCGTATGCATCGCTCAACCTGGGACGCAAGAGCGGTGACGAAGTCGAGCGGGTCGACGAGAACCGGCGCCGCATGTGCGAGGCGATCGGCGCCGATCTGGACAAGCTCGCGCTCAACCACCAGGTGCATTCGGCGCGCGTGCTGCCGGCGGCCCCGGCGATGCGCGGCGAGCACGCCGACGGGCTCTGGACCGACGAGCCTGGGCTCCCGATCCTCGCGATGTCCGCCGACTGCTTGCCGATCGTGCTCGCGCGGACGGGAAAGCTCGGAGTCGCCGTCCTCCACGCCGGCTGGAAGGGGCTGCTCGCCGGCATCGTCGCCGCAGGTGTTCAGGCGCTCGACGGCGGCAAGCTCAGAGCGGCAATCGGCCCGGGCATCGGCCCGTGCTGTTACGACGTGGGGGAGGAGGTCGCCGGCCCGTTCCGGGAGCGCTTCGGCGACGACGTCGTGCGCGAGCGCCGCCTCGACCTCTGGACGAGCGCCGAGCGCGCGCTCCGCGCCGCCGGAGTGGAGCAGGTCGACCGCTTCGACCGCTGCACAGCCTGCGAGCCCGAGACGTTCTTCTCCCACCGGCGCGACGCAGGCCGCACGGGTCGCCAGGGGGTGATCGCCTATGTCACCGGCTGAGATCCGCGAGCGCTACGAGCGTATTCGCGAGGAGGTCGGGCCGGACGTCACCGTCGTCGCCGCGACGAAGTACGTCTCGCTCGACAACCTGGCCGTCCTGGCCGAGGCGGGCATCGAGGTGCTGGGCGAAAACCGCGCCCAGGATCTCCAGGCGAAGCACGAGCACTACGGCGACGCCTTCCGCTGGCACTTCATCGGCCACCTG
>DATFSG010000055.1:0-25792 GCA_035262765.1 Gaiellaceae bacterium
CTCCTGAGCGTTGCTCCGGTAGCGCCCTCCCTCTGCATGCGCCGCGATTGTCGCGAGCTCGCGAGCGTATGCGCGCGAACGCAGCCTCCCAGTTCCCCTCGGGTCGAACGTTGTAGGCGGCGTTGCTGAGCGGATGGAGCCCCTTCCGGGTGTTGCCGCTCATGAGGAGCGACTCGGCTTCGGCAATCGTCGCGACGACGTAGCGCCCGCCGCCGATTTCCTCGGTCTGGGTGTCGTCTGGCATGCGGCGCTTACCGCCGGTCAGAAGAGCTGGTTCTCGCCGCCGAAGATCGCCGAGACCGAGTCGTCGGCGAACACGTTCATGATCGCCTCCGCGAGCAGCCCGGAGACGCTGAGGACGGTCATGTTCTCGGGACGCTTGCGGGGATCGATCGGGATGCTGTCGGTGACGACGATGCGGTCGATCTCGGAGCCGGCGAGCAGCTCGAGGGCCGCGTCCGAGAAGAGCGCGTGGGTGACGAAGACGTTGACCTCGGAGGCGCCGTGCTCCTTGAGCGCCTGGGCGCCTGCGACCAGCGTGCTCCCGGTCGTCGAGACGTCGTCGCCGACGATCGCGACCTTGTCCCGCACTTTGCCGGTGACCTCGGTCACCTCGACGTGGTCGGCGGCGACCCGCATCTTGTGCATGATCGCGAAGCTCGCCTCGATCATCTCCGCAAAGCGGACGGCGTGCTTCGCGCGTCCCGCATCCGGCGCGACCGCCACCACGCCGTCGCCGGTCAACCCCAGGTCGCGGAAGTGGGTCGCGAACAGCTGCAGGGCAGTCATGTGGTCGACCGGGATCGTGAAGAAGCCCTGGATCTGGCCCGCGTGGAGGTCCATCGTGAGTACGCGATCGACTCCGGCGAGCTGGAGCATGTCCGCCACGAGGCGCGCCGAGATCGGCTCGCGCGGCTTCGCCTTCCGGTCCTGCCGCGAGTACGGGAACCACGGGATCACGGCCGTGATCCGTTTCGCGGAAGCGAGCTTCGCCGCCTGGATCATCAGCACGAGCTCCATGAGGTTCTTGTCCACCGGCGGTGAGCCCGTCTGCACGATGAAGACGTCGGCCCCGCGGATCGACTCGAGGTAGCGGCAGTACGTCTCGTCGTTCGGGAAGGTGCTGAGCTCGACGTCGCCGAGCTCCACGTCGAGCTTCTGGGCGATCGACCGCGCGAGGTAGGCATGCGAGCGCCCCGAGAAGACCATCAGCCGCTTCTCCGGCCCGCGGACGATGTAGTGCTGTGGCTGCGGGTCGCTCACCACGCCGCCTTCGAGCCCCGGGAGCGCCACTTCAGTCGCCATCGGACTCTCCATGCTTTTCGCGAACCCACCCTTCCTTCGTTACCTGGCGAGGAGCAAACCCGGCGAGCGAGCCGGGCGGGACATTCTCCGTTATGACCGCTCCAGGTGCAATCCAAGAGTCGTCGCCGATCTCGACGGGTGCAACGAACGTATTGTCGACCCCGGTCCTGACGTTGCTCCCGATCCGCGTCCGCCCCTTCGGCTGCCCCGGCTCGTGCGGGAAGTTGGCGGTGATGTTGCCAGCCGCGACGTTCGACCCCTCGCCCACCTCGGCATCGCCGACGTACGAGAGGTGCGGGATCCTCGCACCGGCGCCGACCGCAGCGTTCTTGACCTCGACAAAGGTGCCGATCTTCGCGCCTTCGCCGATCACGCTCACCGCGCGGACGTAGGCGAACGGCCCGATCTCGGCGCCTCCCTCGATGCGGACGCCGCCGCGGATCACGGTGAATGGATGCACCGTGACGTCGGGCTCGATCTCGACGCCGGCCTCGATCCAGGTCGTCGTCGGATCGACGATCGTGACGCCGGCAAGCATGTGCGCCTCGTTGATCCGGTCGCGAAGGGAAGCAGCGGCGAGAGCGAGCTCGACGCGTGTGTTCACGCCCTCGGCCTCGAACGGATCTTCCGCAAGCTGGACGGCGCACGGCTGACCGTCGGCGACAAGCAGGCCGAGCGTGTCCGTCACGTACAGCTCGCCCTGGGCGTTGTGCGCGTCGAGACGCTCGAGGGCCGGCCAGAGCTGCTCGGACTTGAAGACGTAGATGCCGGAGTTGACCTCGCCCAGGGCGAGCTCCTCGGCCGTGGCGTCCCCGGCTTCGACGATCCGGGCGAGCCCGCCGTCGCCGTCACGAACGATGCGGCCGTACGCGCCCGCGTCCTCCGGCTCGAACGAGAGGACGGTCGCGGCTGCGCCGGCCGCGCGGTGCGTGTCGACGAGCGCGCGGAGCGTCTCGGGCCTGAGCGCAGGGACGTCGCCGTTGAGGACCAGCACGTCGCCGCCGAACCCCTCGAGCGCGGAGCGTGCGCAGCGGACTGCATCACCCGTGCCGAGCGGCTCCTCTTGCACGGCGACCTCGACGTCCTCGAGCAGGTCGCTCGTCTGCGGCGAGGCGACGACGACGATCCGCTCGACCCCCGCGTCGCGCGCAGCGTCGACGACCCAGTCGACCATCCTCCGGCCGAGGATCGGGTGCAGGTGCTTCGGCGTCGCGCTCTTCATGCGCGTGCCGATTCCGGCGGCCATCACGACTGCTGCGAGCTCGTCTGCCATGTCAGTGAGAGGTGGCTGGGGCGCCAGGATTCGAACCTGGGATCACGGGACCAAAACCCGTTGCCTTACCACTTGGCTACGCCCCAGGGAAACGAAATCTTAGCGGCGGTCAAACCAGAGGAACCCGAGCGCGATGACGGCGCACGCGATGAGGCCGAGGATCAGCAGCCATTTGAAGAAGACCGCGAACAGCACGAGCACGACGGCGATCAGCTGTGAGACGACGAAGATCCACAGGGCCTGCCGCATCCCGTTCGAGCGGGTGTTCCGGCCCAGCGCCCAGGCGACCGCCGAGATCGCCGCGAGCGCGACGACCGTCCACTTCGTGAGGTCGTGGGAAACCGCAACGATGATGCCCTCGCCGACGGCGATCCAGATCGCAAGGCGGTGGCGACGAGCCCTCAGCCAAGCGCCGGGGCCGCGTTCGGCCGGGGGCGACGACGGCTCGGTCAGCACCGATCAACCGTACCACGCCGGTGCCGCAACCCACGTCCGGCCGAGGCTGTGGAGCGCCCGCCTCGCGGCCTCGGCGTCGCGGCGATGATGGAAGAGCCCGTACAGCGCAGGGCCTGCTCCGGATACGTCTGCGCGGAACGCGCCAGCGGCGCGAAGCTCGTCCGCGAGCGGTGAGCTCACGAGGTCGTTTGGCGGCAGGGCGACGAGATCGCGTGGCCGCTGAACCTGGACGAGGCCGTCGAGCAGGGCCTGGCGACGCTCGGCGAAGCCGGCCACGTCCTTGCGTTGATCGAAGGCGGCGTAGACGTCGGCGGTCGAGCTCTTCACGGCGTCGCGTGGGAGGAGGACGACGACCCAGAAGTCCTGCGGCAGGTCGAGCGGAGCCAGCTCGCTGCCGTCGCCCGTGCCGAGCTGCGGGCCGTCGGCGAGGAAGAACGGGACGTCGGCTCCGAGCTGCGCGGCCAGGCTGTGCAACTCCTCGGCCGGCAGCGGCTCGGGGAGCGTGTCGTTGGCGAGCCGCAGGGCGGTCGCCGCGTCCGAGCTGGCGCCGCCGAGCCCGGCGGCGACCGGAATCTGCTTCTCGATCCGCACGCGCCAGCGCGACTCGGCGCCGGCGCTGCGGGCGAGCTCGTGGAGCGCGAGTCGGACGAGTGTGTCCTCGGTGAAGCCCTCCACTCGGAGCTCGGCCGCCGGCTCGAGCTCGATCCGGTCGACGAGGTCGATGCGCTGGAGCACTGTCAGGACCTCGTGCTTGCCGTCGTCGCGCGGCGGGCCGACGACGAGCGCGAGGTTGATCTTGGCCGGCGCTGGCGCTCTCACAACTGGGCGACCACCCGTTCGAAGAACTTCCTCTTGCGCAGCTCGTAGTCCTCGGGAGTCGCCTTGAGCGCCCGGTACTGGTCCAGCAGGTCCGGGCTCTCGGCGAGCAGCTGCCAGGCGAGGCGGTGATGCTTGTCGCCGAGCGTGCCCGGCCGCGTCACGACGATGTCCACCTGGGGAGAACCCGGGACGCGGAAGGCTGCCCAGTCGTCGCGCCACTCCTCCGGATAAAGAACCGGGTACTCGGCACGCAGGGCGTCTGCGGCAGCCGCGACGTCGTCGACGAGCACGACCAGATCGAGGTCTCCCGGGTCGAGTCCGGGAACGCTGGCGCTGCCGCTCAGATGAACCTCTCCACCGGGCAGGAGCTCGCTCAAGCGCTGTTGGTACTCGGTCACGCGGGTCACGCGAGCACCTTCGCCAGCGCGACGAACTCCGGCGGAGCGAGGGCCTCGGCCCGTGTCGCCGGAGGACGGCCGATGGCGCCGAGCGCGTGGGTCGCCTGCTCGCGGGTTGCGAGGCCGGCCTGCGCGACCGAGTTCGGGAGCGTCTTGCGCCGGTGGGCGAAGGCGGCGGTGACGAGCTGCTTCACGCGGCCGTAGTCCGCCGGGAGCTCAGCGCGCCGGAAGGCGACGAGCGCCGAGTCGACGTTCGGTTGCGGCCTGAAGACGGTCCGCGAGACCGCGTGAAAGCCGGTTCGCTCGGCTGCGAGCTGGACGAGCACCGAGACGGCGCCGTACTCCTTGTTCCCGGGCGCGGCGAAGAAGCGGTCGGCGACCTCCCGCTGCAGCATCACGCACCAGAGCCCGACGTTCGGCAGCCCGTCGAGGCTCTCGACCACGAGCGGCGTCGCCACGTTGTACGGGAGGTTCGCGACGAGCTTCGTCCCGTCCTGAGGGAGCTCGATCTGGAGCGCGTCGCCAAAGACGAGGTCGACGTTCTCGCCGAGCCCGCTCAGCGCAGGATCGAGCGCACGGTCGATCTCGATCGCGTGGACGTGGCCGACGCGCTCGGCGAGGTAGCGAGTGAGCACGCCCTGGCCGGCCCCGATTTCGAGCACGACGTCGTCGGGCCCGAGCTCGGCGAGCCGGCCGATCACCTCGAGGATGTTCCGGTCGACCAGGAAGTGCTGGCCGTACTCCTTCTTCACAGACCGAAGCATGCGGCGGCGTTGCGCTCGATCTGCGCTTCGAGCTCGGACGGCTCCTCGCCGCGGGCCTGCGCGAGGGTGGCGAGCGTGTGGACGACATTCGCCGGCTCGTTCCGCTTCCCGCGTACGGGCTGCGGCGCGAGATAGGGCGAGTCGGTCTCGGCGAGGATCCGCTCCGCCGGGACCTGGGTCGCCGAGAGGCGCAGGTCGACGGCCTTCGGGTACGTCGCGTTGCCGGCGAACGAGACGTACCAGTCGCGCTCGAGCGCGGTCGGCAGCATGTGCGGCGACGAGAAGCAGTGGAGGACGACCGTGCCCGCGTGGTCGGCGAGCGCGGCGAGTGTGTCGTCGTCCGCTGCGCGCGTGTGGATCACGACCGGCTTCTCGAGCTCGGCTGCGAGCTCGAGCTCCGCCGCGAAGAGCCGCCGCTGGTCGTCGGCCGGCGCGTAGTCGCGGAACCAGTCGAGCCCGGTCTCTCCCACCGCAACTGCCTTCGGGTGCGCGAGAAGGTCGCGCAATGCAGCGAGGTCGTCCTCGGTCGCAACCCCCGCGTCGTGAGGATGGATGCCGAGGATCGCGAAGACATCGTCGTGGTCCTCGGCGAGCGCGAGTGCGCGAAGGCAGTCCTCGATGCTCGTGCCGACGGTGAGGATCCGCGTGACGCCCGCTTCGGCGGCGCGCTCGATCGCCTCGTCGGCGTCGTCGAGCGCCGTGAGGTGCGCGTGCGTGTCGATCACGGGAGCTCGGCCGCGAGAACTTCCTCCGCGTCGAGCTTGCGGAAGAGCGGCCGCGGCTCGCGCAGCGCCTGGCCGGGTGGCAGCTCGCTCGGCGCCCAGGCCCCGACCCAGCTCGCGTAGTCGCCGGTGAGGATCTGGTGCGTGGAACCGTCCTCTTCCTCGATGGTGCGCAGTTCGAGCGGGCCGGCGATCCAGCCCTCGTAGCCGAGCAGCCCGTGCAGCGCCTGCGAGCTGAACGGCAGGAACGGCGTAAAGAGCGTCTTCAGCGAGTCGACGACGTGGAGCGCGACGTAGAGCACGGTGGCGGCTCGTTCGCGATCGGTTTCCACGAGAGCCCACGGTGCCTGGTCGGCGAGGTACTGGTTCGCGAGCGCGCTCGTCGCCATGTTCTCCGCCAGGGCGGCACGGAAGCGGGCGCTCTCGATGTGCTCGCCGACGGTTTCGAAGGCGCGCTCAACCGCGTCGAGGAGCGCCTGGTCGCCCTCGGTGAGCGGGCCGGGCTCAGGGACGGCGCCGAAGTTCCGCTGTGCGTTGACAAGCGTCCGGTTGACAAGGTTGCCCCAGTTGGCGAGCAGCTCGTCGTTCGTGCGGCGGACGAACTCCTCCCAGGTGAAGTCGCTGTCCTGCGTCTCGGGCCCGGCGGCCGTCAGGTAGTAGCGCAGCGAGTCGGGCTCGTAGCGGTCGAGGAAGTCCTTGACCCAGATCGCGTGACCGCGGCTCGTGCTCGCCTTGCTGCCGCTCATCGTCAAGTACTCGCTCGAGACGACGTTGTACGGGAGCTGGAGGTCGTCGCCGTAGCCCATGAGCATTGAGGGCCAGATCACGGCATGGAAGACGATGTTGTCCTTGCCCATGAAGTAGAAACTGCGCGCGTCCGGGCTCTGCCACCACTCGCGCCACACCTCCGGCCGCTCGACGTTGTGCGCCCACTCGATGGCCGCGGACAGGTAGCCGACGACGGCGTCGAACCAGACGTAGATGCGCTTCGTGTCCTCGGGGTAGCCCTCGACCGGGACTGGAACGCCCCAGTCGATGTCGCGGGTCATCGCGCGCGGCTTCACCTCGCGCGCGAGGTTCAGCGCGAAGTTGCGGACGTTGGGCCGCCAGTGCGTCTGCGCCTCGATCCACTCGACGAGCCGCTCGCGGAAGGCGGGCAGGTCGAGGAACAGGTGCGTAGTCTCGCGAAACTCGGGCTTCGAGCCGTCCACGATGGAGCGCGGCTCGATCAGGTCGACCGGGTCGAGCTGGTTGCCGCAGTTGTCGCACTGGTCGCCTCGCGCCTCTCCGTAGCCGCAAATCGGGCACGTCCCCTCGATGTAGCGGTCGGGGAGCGTGCGGCCGGTCGCGGGGGCGATCGCGCCGAGTGTCGTCTCCTCAATGAGGAATCCCTTCTCGTGCAGCGTGCGGAACATGTCTTGGACGACCGCGTAGTGGTTGCGGGTCGTCGTCCGCGTGAAGCAGTCGTAGGTCATCCCAAGACGGACGTAGTCATCGAGGATCGATGCGTTGTTGCGGTCGGCGAGTTCACGCGGGGTCACGCCCTCGCGGTCGGCCGACACCATCACCGGCGTGCCGTGCTCGTCCGTCCCGCTGACCATCAGGACGTCGTTGCCCTTGAGGCGGTGGTAGCGCGCGAAGACGTCTGACGGTACGCCAGGGCCGGCGACGTGGCCGAGATGCCTCGGGCCACTCGCGTATGGCCAGGCGACCGCCACGAGGATCTTTTCCGGCGTTTCCGCCATCTGCGCAGCTTAGGCCGCGCGCGAGACCTGCCCGTGTTGAGCGTCAGGCGGCCGCAGGCGGAGGACCTCGGCGCTCGCAGTTGGGCGCGCGGTTGAGCGTCGGCGCCCCACGACGAGGGCTGCGCCGAGCGCGAACAGCGCCGCAGCCCAGTTGCAGACGAGCCCGGGAAGCGCGTTGGACGACCCGGGTCGCGAGGGCGCGACGTCCATGGTCGGTCGAGACTCGTGGCTTATGCCATGAATCGCCGACTCGTCGAGCGGCCGCCGGAAGGCGCTCGGCTGCTCGCTCGGCTGGGATCGCGGCGTCTTGGACTCGAGCGGCGTGCGCGCATCCCGCGTCGTCGGTCGCTGAGAGGACCGACGTGGCCGAGCGTCCGTCGTCGGCGCCTGCGTGCGCCCGCGCTGTTCCGATCCAACGTTTCCGCGGCCGCGTGCAGTGGTCGTCACCCGCGGGCGCGGCGACGGCGAAGCCGCCGGTTTCTTCGCGGGGCTGGTCGAGACCGCGCTAGTTGAGCCAGTCTGCGCAGTCCCACCGCTCGCCGGGACGGCCGGGAGCAGGCTGAGCGGGTCGACATAGCCGTTCGGGTCCGCGGAGACTCGAATCCCGAGGTGGACGTACGGCCCGTCCACCTCGGGCGTGCCGCTCGGGCCGACCGTGCCGATCGCCTGCTGCTCGGCGACCGTCGCACCCTTGGTGACGGCGATCGTGCCCAGATGCGTGAGGGTCACGGAGTAGCCGTCGGCGGTCTCGATCGTCACCGTCTCACCGTTCGCAGCCACGTAGCCCGCGAAGCTGACCGTGCCGGCCGCCGGCGCGACCACCGTCTCGCCCGTCGCGTCCGCGCCGATGTCGATGCCGCGGTGTTGCCCCGCGGAGTACGGGTGCGACTCGTCGTACGAGAACGGCTGCACGACCGGCCCCTGGACGGGCCAACTCCAGGCATAGGCGGCAGGCGCCCACGCCAGGAAGATGAAGAGGAGAAGTGCTAGTCGCTTGGATGTTGTCCAGATGAGCAACAGAAGGCGCAGAATAGCGACGTCCGTGCTCGTTGTCAAATCTGCTTACAGAGACTGCTTGTAGAGCCGATTCCGCGGAATGCTTACGAGGCCCGAGACGATCTCGGCCGCCCGACGGCGCGACAGACCTGCCGCCACGAGCTCGGCGACGGCCGCAAGCGCGCGCTCCTCGGCGCCTTCGGCGCGATTCGCGCCCGGCCCGACCACGAGCGTGATCTCGCCCTTCGGCGGCGCGTCGAACCGCTCGGCGAGCTCCGCGGCCGTCCCGCGCACGACCTCCTCGAACCGCTTCGTGAGCTCGCGACAGACGGCCGCCTCTCGCGTGGGATCGCCACTCGCGAGCGACCGGAGCGTCGTGGGCAACCGTTGCGGCGACTCGAAGGCGACGACCGGCCACGGCCACCCGCGCAGCTCGTCCCACAACGCCTCCAGCTTCTTCTCGCCACGCGGCAGAAAGCCGAGGAAGCGGTACTGCTCCGTGACCAGCCCCGAAGCGACGAGCGCGGTCTCGACCGCAGACGCTCCCGGCAGCACGGTCACGTCGACGGCCGCCGCCAGCGCCGCGCTCACGAGCCGCGCACCGGGATCGGAGACGCCCGGGAGGCCGGCGTCGGACACGAGCGCCATCCGCTCTCCCGCCTCGAGCCGCGGCAGGAGCTCGGCCGTGCGCTGAGCCTCGTTGTGCTCGTGATACGAGAGCAGCCTCGCCCTGATCCCGTGCCGGTCGAGCAGGACGCGCGTGTGGCGCGTGTCCTCGCACAGCACGACGTCGGCGGCCGCGAGTTCGGCGAGCACGCGAAGGGTGATGTCCTCGAGGTTCCCGATCGGCGTCGCGCAGACGGCGAGTGGCATCAGAGCGGGAGCTCGGCGTTCTCGCGCCAGCGGTCCGGAGCGACTTGCTCGAAGAGAACGACAGAGGACGCACGCGACCGGAACGGCAGGCGCGGCTCGAGTGCCGTCTCCGCATCGCCGAGCTCGTCTCCCTGCGCGACGGTCAGATGCGGGGTGATCTCCTCGAACGCCCCGTCGTACGGCGGGTGCTCGGGAAAGGCGGCGACCAGCGCCTCGGTCATGCGGACAAATGGCTCGGCGGGCTCGGGCGCGAGCCACAGCGTCCCTGGAAACCGGTCGAGACGCGGGAACGTGACCTCGAACGGGCCGAACGGCTCGAGTGTCGCCACCGCCGTCTCGAGGTCCGGCGGCGCCGGGATCAGCAGGGTCACGTGCGGCGGGACGCCGTGAGACGGCTTCGCCTCGCAGGTCCGCTCGCGCCACTCGTCGACGGCCGGCGCAAGGTCGCGAAACGGAATCGAGAAGGCGAGGGTCACGCGGCGTCGAGCGCCTCGAACCCCACGAAGGCGGCACCGATCAGCCCTGCGGCCGTGCCGAGCTCGGCCTTCGCCAGCCGTACCTCGCTGCGCATCGGCTCGAGCGCCTCCTGTTTCGCGACCTCCGCGGCCGGCCCGCGCAGGTAGTCGAAGGCCGCGACGCCGAAGCCGCCACCGAGCACGACTAGCTGCGGAGCGAAGACGTTGGCGAACGAGCCGATGGCCGAGCCGAGGTAGCCGGCGACCTCCTCGAGCAGCTCCTTCGCCTTCGCATCGCCCTCGTTCGCGAGCCGCACGAGCCGGTGCGCGTCCGCCGACGGGCCGAACGCCTCTTGCGCCGCTGCGGTCGCCGCGCTGCCGCTGACGTACGCCTCGAGATGGCCGTGCCCGGTGCACGCCCCTTGGCAGGGCCGGCCGCCGTGGACGATCACGACGTGGCCCAGCTCCCCGCCGACGCCGTTGCGGCCTCGGAACGGTTTGCCGCTGGAGATGACGCCGCCGCCGACGCCCGTGCCGAGCGTGAGCATCACGATGTCGTCCTCCCCCCGCCCCGCGCCGGCGCGCCATTCGCCGATCGCCGCCGCGTTCGCGTCGTTGTCGAGCCCGACCGGGATGCCGAACCGCTCGTGCATCCGCTCGCGCAGGGGCGCGTTCTCGAGCGGGAGGTTGACGCAGCGGACGACAACGCCGTGCTCCTGGTCGATCGGAGACGGTGCGCCGACGCCGAGCGCAGCGACGGACTCGTCGAGCAGCTCCGCGATTGCGGCCTCCAGCTCGGCAAGGACGTGTTCCTGCGAATCCTGCGGTGTCGACCGCTCGTGGCGACGAACGACGGTCCCGTCGCGGGCAACGACCCCGGCGAGGATCTTCGTGCCCCCGAGATCCACCCCGATCGCATGACCCTCCCGCACAGTGGGTACCGTAATCCCCCGCATGGCCGCCCCCGGGGAGAAGCCGTACCGCGTCTATCGCGGCGGCCGGACAAAGGGCAAAGTGCCGCTGCAGCGGCGCGAGCGGGACGCCCGGCGGGCCGTCCGCAGCGACGGCGGCCGCGGCTCCGGCCGGGTCGTCGAGCGGTCCTCCCGTCGCCGTCTCTGGTTCGGCTGGACGTGGCGCCGCTGGACGCTCGTCTCGATTCTCAGTCTGCTCGTCCTCTTCGTGATCTGGGGAGCCCTCGGCTACCTCTCGGTCGCGAGCGGCGTCAGCGACGCGAACAAGCGCCTGCCGAAGAACGTGCGCTCGGTGCTGACGCCCGACAGCGGGTTGCTCCTCTCGAGCCCGACCACGATCCTCTTGCTCGGCACCGACCACGCCACAGGCAAGGGGAGCACCGGCCGTTCCGTCGATGAGCACTCCGACTCGATCACCCTCCTGCACACCGACCCGGGCCACCACAAGCTGTACTACCTCTCGGTTCCGCGCGATCTGCAGACCGAGGTGCCCGGCCACGGCGAACAGAAGATCAACGCGGCGATGCAGTACGGCGGGCCGAAGCTCGCGGTCCAGACGCTCGACCAGCTCCTCGGCAAGTCGTTGCCCGTGAACCACGTCGTGATCGTCGACTTCAACCAGTTCGAGAAGCTGATCGACGCCGTCGGCGGGATCACGGTCAACGTGCCGGAGAACATCCTCTCGAACCGCTTCGACTGCCCGTACAAGACGCAGACGGAGTGCCTGCGGTGGAAAGGCTGGCGTTTCAACAAAGGCCCGACGCACCTGACCGGCCACGAGGCGCTGATCTTCTCCCGGATCCGCGAGAACCAACTCGATCCGTCGTGGACCGACTTCAACCGGCAGCACAACCAGCAGCTCGTCGAGCAGGCGACGCTGAGCAAGCTGTCGAGCCCGACGCGGTTCTTCTCGCTGCCCTTCAACGGCAGCTCGCTGCTGAAGCCGATCGCGACCGACCTCTCCACCTGGAAGCTGATGCAGCTCGCCTGGGTGAAGACCCGAGTGGGCACCACGATCCATTGCCGGCTCGGCGGGACGGGCCTCACGAACTCGCTCGGCGACGTGATCGTCGGGAGCTCCGCGAATATCCAGGTGATCGACACGGTGCTCGGGCACTCGGCGCCACAGGCGCCGCCCAAGGGCGAGCCTTATGCCCCCGGCTGCGTCGTCGGCAACGCGAGCTACCCCAAGTAGCCGCGAGGCGAGCGCGAGAGCACCGGCACGCGCAGCGCCTCACCCGACGGCGTGAAGCGCGCGACTGCCGACGCGCACGCGATGCCGCCGGCGAGCATGAATCCGGTCGCGTCGTTGATGACGAGCGAGGCGATCAGTCCAGTCGCGAGCGCGAGCAGAAGGTCGCGTGCATCCCGCGCGCGCGTCACGCGCAACGCGAGCACGCCACTGACGACCAGGAGCACCGCGAGCGGGAGCGTGAGCGGCCAGTCGTGCAGGGCAGGTGCGTAGACGAGCGGCACCCGGTTCGCCGCGACGTGGACGAAGCCGGCGATCCCGCTCCCGAACGCGCTCCGCAGATGGTTCGGGCCGGACGAGGCGAGGCCGTACTGGACGATCCCCAGCACGATCGTGGCGGACAGCGTCACAGCGGCGACGAGGGCTAGCCAGCCGCGCCGCGAGAGCCGGACGCCGAGCACGGCCAGGGCGAGGCCGAGGCCGATCGCGCCGCCACCGTTCGCTCCGAGCCGGTTGTCGGTCATCAAGAACAACCCGAGCAGCGAGAACACCGCGAAGCCAGCCCAGCCGAGCCGCCGGCGAGCGATCACCGCGCCCACCAGCAGCGGGGCAAGCAGGAGAGTCGCGATCTGGTCGCCGATCCCCCAGAAGCGCAGGTTCTGATCCGGCCCGAGGGGCGTCACCGCCGCCCACTCCGGTCGCTCCGCGAAGACGACGAGGTACGCGAGCAGGACAAGAACGATCAACCCGAGCAGCGCGAGGTCGTCCCGGCAGATGCGCGCGAGCCCGAGAGCGGCGACCGCAGTCGCGACGGTGAACACCGCGACGATCGCCACCTCGTTCGCAGGGTGCAGCACGCCGAGCGCGAGGTTCGCGAGCAGCGCCGCGGGGATCGCCGTGAGCGCGGCGCTCCAGCCGAGCAACGCCAGGAGGATCGCGATCGCGGCGGCGATGAAGAGCCCCGCGTACTTCAGCCGATCCTCGCTGTGGACCTGTGCGTCCAGCCCGTCGACCACGGCGACCGAGGCACTCGCGCTCGACGGAGCCCACGACATGCCGCCGAGCGCGCGGCCGAGGGCGGTCGGCGCGACGTCGACGATCGAGACGAGCCCCGGGATCCGCGTCGTGGGCGAAGTGAGCAGGCCGTGGAAACCGCGCCCGATCACGGCGATCCGGAAAAGCCGGTGGTTTGCGATGGGTCGGCCGCGCGGCGGCAACTTGACGACGATGCACATCTGGCAGCCGCGGAAGAAGGCGATCCTGCTCGCGTTGATCAGCGGCTTGCCGGCCGGAAGGCCGCCGAGCCGCGCATTCGTCTCCGCTCCGCGGATGAGCTGCGCCAGCGCGCGACGCCGGTTCGTCGCAGGCCCGTAGCTCGCGCGCAGCAGTCCGACCGCGCCGCGCTCGGCGAGCAACTTGAACGTCGAGTGGCTCATCCGGTCGACGACGACCACCCGGAAGGGCGCCCCGGGATGCACTGTCCGCGCCGCGGCGGGACCCGCTGCGACCAGCGCGATGCCTGCACACACGAGAGCAGCGAGCAGAAGCGGCCGAGTCATCGGCCGGATTCTCGACGAGCGATGTAAAGGAACGGCGTGAAGTCAGTCGCCGCTTGCGGCGGCCTTCTTCTCGGGCGGCTTCGAGTCTTTCTTGCCGCTCTCGCCGCTCGATGAACCGCTGTCGCCGTCCTTCTTCGCGGCCTTCCCCTTGCCGTAGTCGGTCGTGTAGAAGCCGGAGCCCTTGTAATGGATCGCGACCGGGTAGAGGACGAGCTCAACGGGGGACGCACCGCATTCGTCGCACTTCTCCGGCGCGGGCGCAGTCATGGGCTGGAAGCGCTCGAAGTGATGCCCGTTCGGGCAGCGGTACTCGTAGATAGGCACAGGGGTGCCAGACGGTACCAGCGGGGTTAGCCCGTGAGCGCTCCGTCGGCCAGCTCCGCGATCGACTCGATCGAGGGGATGACGTAGTAGGCGCCGGAGACCGGCTTCGTGTAGAGCGTGAGCGCGTCGCGAGCGCCGGTCTTGAGGCCGGCCATGCTCTCGAGCATCGCCTGCAGCGGCTCCCGGGCGGCGGCGAACCCTACGAACATCGTCCCGTGGTCGGTGACGGTGCCGTAGGCCATGTTCCGCCTGAGGATGTGGCCAAAGGTGTCCTGATCGGTGCTCGCCACATGCGAGTCCTCCGGCCTCGGGTCGAGCTCGACGCTATCGGCTTTGGTGCGGCCGATCACCGCCTCCTGACGCTCGACGCCGAGCGATTCCCAGACCGTTGCGTCGTGCTCCCACTTCTGCAGGAGTAGCGTCGACCCACCGGCGCCGGGACTGCCTTCGGCCACGGCCACCACCTGCAGCGCCTCGACGAGCGTCGGGTTCTCAGTCCCGTCGATGAAGCCCGTCAGGTCGAGGTCGTGGTGATACGACCAGCTCGAGGTCTCCTCCCCGACGGTCGCCAGGCTGCCCAGCGCTGCAATCGCCGCGCGCGCAACGTCGAAGACGACGTCGTAGCTGCCGCCCGAGATCCAGAGCACCGCATCGTGCTGGGTCGCCGGCATGACGAAGCCGTCGATGCCGGCGAGGTCGGCGTTGAACCCGGCAGCGTCGGCTGGAGTGTCATCAGGCCGAAGCCCACGCCACAGCTCGGGCCGAAAGCCGGCGACCAGGTTGACGCCTCCCATCGTCGTCCGCGGCTCGCGGAGGGAGGCGACAGCCGCGGCGAGCGCTGCAGCGTCTCCGCTCGCGTCGAGCTCGAGGTAGGCGTGCGAGGCGGTACCGAGGGCGAAGATGCCGGTCTGCGGCGAGGGCACGGCCTGACCCTACGGGGAGCGGCGCGAAGCCGCTCCCCGCAAGAAGCTCCTAGGCGTTGTTACACCGAGCGCTGCCGGTGTCGCTGAAGCTCGAGGGCGTGACGGTCGGGGACGCCGGCATCGCCGACTCGTAGTCCCAGTCGTAACCGTCCGGCTTGAGCGTGAGCTTCATCACGCCGTAGTACTGGTCGGCCCAGTCCTGCAGGTTCGGCGTGTCCGGGAGCACCGTGTCGAGGCTCTCGCCTCCGGTGCCGACGATGAACTCACGGATGCCGTGCTTCGGGTCGGCGTTGCCGTCCGGATCCATCGGCGCGAACCGCGAGTACACGTGGTCGTGGCCGTTGAGGATCAAGGTCGCGTGGTGTTGGTACAGCAGCTGCCACCAGGCGTCGGCCGTCATCCCTTCCTGGCTGTCCGTCTTGAACGGGCTCACCGTCGAGCTGAACGTCGGCTGGTGCCAGTAGGCCAGCGTGCACGGCCGGTTGTTCTGCTTCAGGTCCTGCGCCAGCCAGCTGGTCTCTTCGGAGAGGACTCCACCGTCCGTGGTGGAGCAGTCGTTGTTGAACGCGTCCGAGTTGCACTCGATGTTCAGCGAGATGATGTGCCAGTTCCCGAGGTTGTACGAGTACCAGCCCTGGTTCGTGCTGGTGTCGTCGCCGGCCTGGCCCTCGGCATTCGGGGTCCCGGCCGCGTCGTGACCGTTGAAGTAGGCGAAGTAGCCGTTCCCGTTCTGGGCCTTCTCGTTGTCGCCCTTCTTGGTGTAGGCGTAGTACTCGTGGTTGCCCGGTGAGGGCCGCTCGAGCATCTTCAAGCCGCCCCAGGTCTGCTCGTACGACTGGTCGAAGTCGCTCAGCTTGCCGACTTGGTACTGCTCGTCGCCGAGGATCGCGACGAGGTTCGGCCTCATGGAATACGCCTGCTCGGCGGTCGCGTACTCGGCGGTCTGGCCCCCGATCCCTGAGCCGCCGCACTTGACGGCGGCCGGGTTGTTGTGGTTCTCGTCGTTGTCCGGCTCACAGGCGATGTCCCCGACGGCGACGAGGACCGGGCTCGCCTTGGAGCCGTGCCCCGCGCTGTTGTAGGGCCAGGGGTTGTCGCTCTGGCCGAAGACGCCACCCGGATCCGCCAGCACGGTGCCGGCTCCGGCAATGGCGATGAGCGCGACGGCCACGATCAGGACCACGCCGCGGCGAGACAGCTTGCTCATTGCTCCCCCTCAATCGATGACTGGACGGAGCAGACTCTCCCGGCGGGTCACACTCGCATGGGGAGCGAGAAAGTTGGGATCTTGTGACAATCCCGTTTCCGGGGACGGGCTCAGCCTGGCGGCGACTCGCTCGGAACCGGAACTTGCACCGGCTCCGGCCGGAGTCGCACCGGCACACGCGCGACCACAGGAGCAAGCACCCGAGCGACCGGCGCGGGAACGCGCGAGCGAGCGGGCGCGGGAGCCGGCGCGAACCGAGCGATAGCCCCGACGACGGCGATTCCCGCCGTGAGCTCGTATGCGGCGGAGTCGTTGACCAGGAGCGATGTCACGATCGCGACACCGAAGGCGAGCAGCAGATCGCGAGTCGACCGCTCCCGCGCGAAGCGCCACGCGAGCGCGAACGCGATCGCGAGCACGCCGAGGAGCGGGACGACCATCTGCCACGCATGCAGCGCCGGCACGTACGAGAGCGGCACCCGACTCGCGAGCGAGGAGAGCAGGCCCGCGCCGTGGTGGGAGAACGCGCTGCGCAGGTGATTCGGGCCGGGCTCGGCGAGCCCGCTCGAGACGATCCAGAGCACCGCGAACGCCGAGGCCGCGAGCAGACCGACGAAACCGCGCGCGCCGAGCTTGAACAGACGCGCCCCCAGCACCGCGAGCGCGACTCCGAGCGCGATCGCGCCGCCTCCGTCCGCGCCGATCCGGTTGTCCGTCATCACCAGCAGGCCGAAGACGCCGAACATGGCGAAGCCGACGATCCCGAAACGACGCCGTGCGAGGAACGCGCCCGCGAGGAGCGGCGCGAGCAGCAGCGTCTCGACCTGGTTGCCGATCCCCCAGAAGCGCGAGTTCTGCGTCGGGCCGAGCGGGTTCACCGCCTGCCACTCCGGCCGCGTGACCATCACGTAGGCGTAAAGCGCAACCACCCCGCCGTAGAGCGCGAGTAGCGCCGAATCGCTGCGGCAGCGTCGCGCGAGCGCGAGCGCGACGAGCAACGTCCCCGCGGACATCGCCACACAGAGGAACACCTCGTTGGAGAACTGCCCGATCCCGAGGGCGAGGTTGACGAGCAGCGCGGCCGGAACCGCCGTCAACGCCGCCCGCATGCCGAGCAGCGCGAGGAGAAGCATCAGGCCCGCCACGATGAAGAGCACCGGGAACTTGAGCCGGTTGTTCGCGTGAATCGCGTTGCCGAGCCGTGCCAACTGGCCGACCGCGTCGTCAGACGGCGTCCACGAGAGGGCGTTCGCGGAATGCCCCGCCCCCAGGTCGGTCGGCGCGATGTCGGTGATCGAGACGAGCCCGGGAATGTGAGTGGTCGGTGACGTGAGCAGCCCGTGGTACCCGCCGCCGATCACCGCGATCCGGTAGAGCCGGTTGTTCGCGATCGGCCGGCCGCGCGGCGGCAGCTGGACGACGATGCAAACCTTGCAGTTCGGATAGACGGTCGCCTTGTGCGTGTTGATCAGCGGCTTCCCTGCCGGGACACCGCCGAGCCGCGCGTTGACCTCGGTCCCGCGCACGAGCTCGGCGAGCGCGCGACGGCGGTTCGTGGTCGGGCCGTAGCCCGGCCGTAGAAGGCCGACTGCCCCGCGGCGAGCGAGCTCGGCCCACGTCGCGTCGCTGAGACCGTCGACGACGACGACTCCGCCTGAGTACCGCTCGCCGATCGGGGTGTAGCGCGCAGACGCAGTCCCCGGCGCGGCGAGCGCAACGAGCACGGACAGGACAACCCCGAGTAGGGCAATGAAACGGACAGGCCGGACCATCAAATGTGCATTCTCACCGAACTGGGCTGCGAAACGAAGGGTTCAACTGGATTCACCTGTCGGAAGCCGGTGCCCGCTCCTCGAGCAACTCCTCGAAGCACGGCGCGCCCTCGAATCCGGCGAGCCCCGCCGGGCGCTCGAGCCGCTGCTCCTGGCGCCGCCGCACCATGCGGCGGCGCCGGGCGGCCGCGACCGCGGCGGCGCCGCCGACGAGCCCGCCCAGCAGAAAGTCACGCGTCCTCCCCGACTGCATGGGACGATTGTGCCTTGCGGATCGCGACCTTCGGTGACCTGTTGCTCGACGTGGTCGTGCGACTCGCGGAGCCTCTCGCTCCGGGCGGCGACGTGCGCGCCTCGACGCGGGCGGGAGCAGGCGGCCAGGCGGCGAACGTCGCGGCCTGGGCGGCCGAACTCGGGGCCGAGGCGCGTTGCATCGCGAAGCCGGGCGACGACCCGGCAGGCGAGCTCGTCTCGCGCGAGCTCCGGGAGCACGGAGTCGAGCTCGCTGGTCCGGCGGGCCACGGCCCGACGGGCGTCGTCGTCTCGGTCGTCCACGGCGGCGACCGCTCGCTCGCGTCCGACCGCGGCGTCGCCCCCTCCTTCGCGCCCGAGGAGCTGGACCGCGCCTGGCTCGGGTGCGACGTCCTCCACCTCAGCGGCTACGCGCTCCTGCAGGAGCCGATCGCAGCGACGGCGCTCCTCGCGGCTCGCCTCGCGCGCGAGCAGGGCGCGCGCATCTCGGTCGATGTCGCGGCCTGGACCGAGATCCGCAACTACGGCCCGGTGCCGTTCCGCGAGCTGCTCGACGAGCTCGCGCCCGACATCCTCTTCGCGACGGAGGCGGAGTGGGAGCTGCTCGGCGGGGCCTACCTCACCGCGCCGGTCGGCGTGCTCAAGCGCGGTGCACGCGGCTGCACCGTCTTCACCGAGGACGCAAAGCTCGACTTTGCCGCGGTCGAGGCCGAGGTCGTCGACCCGACCGGCGCCGGCGACGCGCTCGCTGCCGGATTCCTCGTCGGCGGCTCGCTGGAGGAGGCGGCGCGACGAGGTCTCGACGCGGCAGCACGCTGTGTCGCGAACGTAGGGTCGCTGCCGTGAAAGTGCAGCCGATCACCGACGAGCAGGCGGCCGCGATCGCGGCGTGGCGGTACGACTTCCCGTACGAGTGGTACGACACGTCGGCCGACCCGCGGCGCGTCGAGCTGTTTGCGAACCCGGCCCGACGGACCCACCTGCGCGCGGTCGTCGACGACGACGGCGAGCTCGTCGGCTTCTTCAACTTCGTCCCGGAGGGACACGAGGTGCGGCTCGGGCTCGGCATGCGCCCGGACCTGACAAGCCGCGGGCTGGCGCAGCCGTTCATCGAGGCCGGGCTCGAGTACGCACGCCGTGAGTGGCGGCCGCGGACGTTCCGCCTCTGGGTCGCGCGCTGGAACGAGCGGGCGCTGCGGGCCTACCGGCGCGCCGGCTTCCACGAGGTGCGGAGCGGCGAGGAGAGCCGCTTCGCAGAGATGGAGCGCTCGGCGTGATCCGTGTCGCCGACGAGGTGCGCGAAGCGCTGGCGGCCGGCGGCGCCGTCGTCGCGCTCGAGACGACGCTGATCGCACACGGCTTCCCGCCCGGCGAGGGCGTCGAGGTCGGGCTCGAGTCGGAGCGTCAGGTGCGCGCGGCCGGCGCCGTTCCGGCCACGGTCGGAGCCCTGGACGGCGAGGTGCACGTCGGGCTGACGGAGGAGGAGCTCGAACGCTTCGGGCCGTTTGCCCGCAAGGCCGGGCCTCGCGATCTCGCGGCCTCGTCCGTCCAGGGAGCGATCGGCGCGACGACCGTGGGCGGCACGCTCGCAGTCATGCGCGCGACCGGTATCCGCGTGCTCGCCACCGGCGGAATCGGCGGCGTCCACCGCGGCTTCCCGGACCCGCCCGACGTCTCGGCCGACCTCGCGCAGCTCGCACGGACGCCCGCGCTCGTCGTCTCGGCCGGCGTGAAGTCGCTCCTCGACGTCCCGGCGACGACGGAGCTGCTCGAGTCGCTTGGCATCCCCGTGCTCGGCTTCCGGGTTGACACGCTGCCGCTCTTCTACGCCGCCGAGGGCGGGCCGCCCGTCTCGGCACGCGTCGAGTCGGCGCAGGAGGCGGCGCGCGTGGCCGGAGCGCACTGGCAGCTTGGCGGCGCCGGGCTCCTGCTCGGCCGGCCGCCGGACGAGCCGCTCGAGGACGTGGAGCCGCTCATCGAGGCGGCGCTGGTCGCCGCCGAGGCGGCGGGTGTGAGCGGGCAGGCCGTGACGCCCTACGTCCTCGCGCATCTCCACCGCGAGAGCGGCGGCCGCACCGAGGCGGCGAACAAGGCGCTCGTTGCCCAGAACGCGCGGCTCGCCGGCGAGGTCGCGCTAGAGATCGCGGCGCTTGAACAGGAAGACCGCTAGCGCGAGCGCGGCGCAGAGGTAGCCGACGGACCAGATGCGGACACCCCATCCGTGCACGAACGCGCCGCCGAACGGGCCGAGCTGGAGCAGGAAGCCCGTGACGCCGTTAGCTCCGCTCGAGATGATCCGCAACCCGTCCTGGTAGAGCGCCTCGAACGGCAGCGCCCAGGCCACGTCCCTCGACGCGTGCTCGATCGTCGGCGAGCTCAGCGCGTGGCCGATCGAGCCGAGCAGGCCGGCGGTGAGCCCGGCTCCGAAGAGCATGAAGATCGCGATTCCGTTCGCAATCGAGGAGAGAAAGACGGAGCCGAGAGTCGAGAGAGCGATCGCGATCACTACCCCGCCGGCAAGCTCGAGCCCCGGCGCGAGCGGAGTCGGGGGCAACCAGCTGCCCGACACGTCGATGATCGCGAGGGCGACCCCGTAGACCGCGAGCACGTAGACGATGCAGACCAACGCGGCCCCGAGGAAGCGCGAAAGCAGCACGGTCGTCCGGCCCACCGGGCGTACCACGAGCGGCTGCAGCAGGCCGCGCTCCGCGTCTCCCGAGACGACGCCGAGCGTGAGGAAGACCGCGAGCACAACGCCGAGGAACAGCGTCGCGAACATCGCGAGCCCGAGCAGAAAGGCGCCGGCGAAGGTGCGCGGATCGACGTTGATGTCGCCCGGATGGATCGACGAGAGGCGTGAGAAGACGTAGCGCACGGCGAGCCAGAAGAGGACAAGGAAGGCCGCGGTCAGCACCAGGACGACGGCGAACACCTTCCGCCGCACGGCCTCCCGGAAGCCGTAGCCCATGATCGTCAGCACCGAGCTCACGAGACCTCGTCCCCAACCGCCTCGAGGTAGGTGTCCTCGAGGGTCGAAGTGAGGACGTGGACGCCGTAGACCTGGCGACCCGCCGCAACTGCTTCGGCCACGAGCCGCGGCGCGTCCTCGCGCGTGGCGCCCTCGACCATGCGTGTCCCCTCGTCGGTTTCGAGCTCGACCCCGCGCGGCCGCGAAAGCTCGGCGGGTGAGCCGGCGGCGACGACCTCGCCCGCGCGGAGGATCGCGACGCGGTCGCAGACCAGCTCGATCTCCGAGAGCAGGTGCGAGTTGAGCAGGACGGAGACGCCGCGATCGCGCATCTCCTCGAGCAGGAGCCGGACGACGCGGCGGCCGGCAGGGTCGAGCGCCGAGGTCGGCTCGTCCAGGACGAGCATCCGCGGCGTGCCCACCAGCGCCTGCGCGATGCCGAGCCGCTGCTGCATCCCCTTCGACATGCCGTCGACTCGGCGGGCGCTGGCGTCGTCCAACGCGACGAGCTTCAGCAGTCGCGCGCGCTCCGCGGAACCCCCGTCGGAGTGCGCCAGCCGCTGGTGCAGCGCGAGGACCTCGTCCGCCGTGTACCAGCCCGGAAAGCGGAAGAGCTCGGCGAGATAGCCGAGCTCTGCGAGGGCGGCACGGCTGCCCGCGCGCGCGCCGACGATCTGGGCCTGACCGCGCGTGGCGCGCACGAGCCCGACCGCGATCTTGACGAGCGTCGACTTGCCGGCTCCGTTTGGGCCGAGCAGACCCACTAGCTCGCCCTCCTCCACGGTCAGGTCGACGCCCCTGAGCGCGTGGACAGTCCCGTAGTGCTTCTCGAGCTCGTGGACGGCGAGGGCGGGCGGCACGGGCCGAGGGTACGGCACTAGGCTGCCGCCATGCCCCGCGGCTACATGGAGGGTCCCGCCGCCGAAGAGGCCGAGCGGCGCGCGGAAGAGGCGGCGCGCGCGAAGGACGAGCGGCCGCCGCCGGAGGTGCAGGCGGCGGTCTACGGCTGCACGGCGGACGACCCCGAGCCGCACTTCCTCGGCTGGGCAGGCGAGGTCGATCCAGACGAGCTGTTCGCGACCGGCGCCGCCTGGGGCGTCACGGTGCGCCGCATCGCCGTCGCGAACTAGTTACTGGATCGTCGAGACGAACTCGTCGATGGAGAGCGCGGGCAGCGTCTCGATCTTCGTCGACCCACGCGCGCCGAGCGCCACCGAGACCTTGGCGATCGTCGCCGTGTCCGGTGCCTCGACGACGTTGACGAAGTCGAACTCTCCGAGCGTCGCCCACTGGTGGAGCACCTTCGCCCCGAGCTCTTCGACGTCGCGGTTGACCTCCTGCAGGCGTGACGGGTTTGACTGAAGCGTCTGCACGCCCTGCTGGGAGAGCCGCGAGAGCAGGATGTAGATAGCCATGGCCGGAACCTACTCGACCTTGGCTCGAGCGGTCTGGTCGATGTAGAGCAGCGCCGCGCCGATGAAGAGCAACGGCGAGACCACAACGCTCGCGAGGAAGTACGCGACCCAGATCACCGCGTCGCCGAAGCTGCGCAGGACGAACGCGAGAACGCCCTGCGTGAGCAGGACGACGACCCCGAGGGTGACGAGAGACCCGGCCTGGTGGACGAAGTCTGCTCGAGCGAGCTGCCAGGCGCGTGAGACGGCCTCTCTCGCCGAGACGCTCTCGACGACCAGGACCGGCACGAGCAGCGCGAGCGCGGTGAGCCAGAGGACACCGGGCACGATGTACGCGAGCACGAGGAACGGCACCGGAGCGAACGCCATCCAGCCGGCGAGCCAGGCGACAACGAGCCGCTTCCGCGGCGGGCGATTCCCGAGCACGAGGACGCTCGCGTAGACGTAGGCGACGCTGAGCAGAGCCGCGAACAGCGTCGGCGAGAGGATGAATGCGACCCGCCGTGAGACGTTCGCGGTCGTCACGGTGAGCACCGCCGGCGCGATCCCGAGCCACAGGCACGGCCAGAAGTGGTCGCCGTAGAAGCGAATCGACTCCGCGACGAGCTGGCCGATCGTCCGTTCGGCGGGCGGCAGTGCTGCCGGGCGGGGCTCAGCCATCGGCGCGGAGGGTATCGTCGCGCCATGGGCTGGGACGTCGTCCAACACGCCGATCTCGACTGGGAGGAGCGGCCCGGGCACGAAGGCCAGGAGTCGCGCTACGCCGCCGCGCTGACCGAACCCGCGAGCATGAGCGAGTCTCGCGCGCGGATGTGGCGCTATCCGGCGCACACACGCGGACGCCGCCATCTCGATCCGGATCAGGAAGAGGTCTTCGTCCCGCTGCGCGGCACGCTGACGATGCTCCTCGGGGAGCCGTGGGAGCGGGCGGACGTCGAGCCGGGCGGAGTCGTCGTCGTGCACCCGGGCACGCCGCTCCAGATGCGCAACGAGAGTGACGAGGAGATCGTCGTCTTCGTCTACGGCGCACCGACTCGGCACGGCAACGCCGAGTTCCTGGACGACGTCGAGTCGCTGTGACGAGCGTCCGCTGCGCGACGACCGGCCACCGCTGGAAGCCCGATCCGGACTCGAAAGAGATCTATCCCGTGGTGATCTGCGAACGGTGCGGGAAGCGCCGGGAGCTGTCGGAGCGGCTGGTCAAGGGAACCTCAGGCATGAGTCGCCGCGGACGGAGGGGCTAGTGCTGGACAACGACGACGACGAGTCGCTGTAGCGCCTCGGCGAGCGCGGCGAATGCCTCGTCGAAGCGCCAGTTCGCTCGGTCGGGCTCGTTGGGCGAGTTGGAGATCGCGCGCAGCTCGACGGCCGGAACGCCGGCGAGCTCGCAGGCTCGGAGCACGCCGAAGCCCTCCATCGCCTCGACGTCGAACCCCGTCCCCGCGCCGACTTTGCCCGACGTCGCGATCGGCAGGACGCGTGCCTCGGGCAGGGCGACGCGCGCCCGTTCGAGCAGCGCCGCATCGGGTGCTGTCCGCTCGACGCGAGGGATAGTCGAGTCGGGATCCAGCACGTCGCAGTAGACGGCCTCGCTGCCTAAGACGAGCGCGGGCGGCTCGAGCGTGCGCGACCCGGCGATCCCGGCGTGGACGACCGCGTCCGGCCTTCGCTCCACCAGAGCGTGCGCGGTCTGCAGCGCCGCTTCGACCGGCCCGATCCCGCAGCAGAACGTGTCAAGCCCGTCGAGAAGCGCGAGTTCACGCTCAGTGGCGGCGACGACGAGCATCCGCCGCACCCTAGTCCGTGCGAGGATCACGGCATGAGAGCACAGATCACGTTCTTCGAGAACGAGTCGCAGGAGGACCTCGAGGCGGGCATCTCGCACGTCCTCGACGAGGTCGTGCCTGCGTTCCAGGAGGCCGGAGTCAAGGCGTACTGGCTCGTCGACCGCGAAGCCGGTCGGCGGCTGAGCGTCATCCTCGTGGAGGACGAGGACGCGCTGCAACAGGCGTTCGCCGGCGTCGGCGAGCGACGAGCGGCCGACCCCGACAGGCACCGGCCGGCGCCCGCCTGGAGCGCGTCCTTCGAGCCGTACGCCGAGAGCTAGACGGCGACCGCAGCGCCGAGCTTCTCGAAGCGGATCTCGCCGTCCTCGGCCTCGACGCGGATCGTGTCGCTTTCCGCGAAGTCACCCTCGAGCAGGCGCAGCGCGAGCGGGTTCTCGACGAGCCGCTGGATCGCGCGCTTGAGCGGCCGGGCGCCGTAGGCGGGATCCCAGCCGGCCTCGGCCAACGCGTCCTTGGCGGCACTGCTCAGCTCGAGCTCGATCCCCCGCTCGCCGAGCCGCTCGCGCAGCCGCCCGAGCTGCAGCTCGACGATCTCCGCGATCTGCTCCTTCGAGAGCGGCTGGAACTCGATCACCTCGTCGATGCGGTTCAGGAACTCGGGCCTGAACACGTCGCGCAGCGCGTCGACCGAGCGGACGTTCGAGGTCATGATCAGGACGGTGTTGCGGAAGTCGACCGTGCGGCCCTGGCCGTCGGTCAGGCGCCCGTCGTCGAGCACCTGCAGGAGCACGTCGAAGACCTCCGGGTGCGCCTTCTCGATCTCGTCGAGGAGGATCACGCTGTACGGCCGGCGCCGCACCGCCTCGGTCAGCTGGCCTCCCTCGTCGTAGCCGACGTAGCCCGGCGGCGCGCCGATGAGGCGGGCGACTGTGTGCCGCTCCTGGTACTCGCTCATGTCGAGCCGGACCATCGCGTGCTCGTCGTCGAACATGAACTCGGCCAGCGCCCGCGCGAGCTCGGTCTTCCCCACGCCGGTCGGGCCGAGGAACACGAAGCTGCCGATCGGCCGGTTCGGGTCCTGCAGGCCCGTGCGGGCGCGGCGGAGCGCGTTCGCAACTGCCTCGACCGCCTCGTCCTGGCCTACGACGCGCTGATGCGGCCGGTTCTCCATCTGCACGAGCTTCTCGGTCTCACCCTCTAGCAGCCGATCGACCGGGATTCCCGTCCAGCGGCCCACGACGGCGGCGACGTCGTCCTCGTCGACCTCCTCCTTGACCATCGAGTCGACGGCCTGCTGGGAGTCGCGCTCCTCGAGCTCCGTCTCGAGCTTGGGGAGCTCGCCGTAGCGAATCTCTGCAACGCGCTGAAGGTTCCCCTCGCGCTCGGCGCGGTCGGCCTCCATGCGCAGCGCGTCGATCTGCTGGGTGATCTCGCCGATCCGGTCGAGCGCCTCCTTCTCGCGCGCCCAGCGCGCGGCGAGCCCGTCGCGGCGCTCCTTCGCCTCGGCGAGCTCGGCCTCGAGCGGCGCGCGGACCTCGTCCGCCTCGCCGCCCATCGCGGCGAGCTCGATCTCGAGCTGGGTCACGCGCCGGTTCGCCTCGTCGAGCTCGACCGGC
>DATFSG010000056.1:0-5592 GCA_035262765.1 Gaiellaceae bacterium
CTGGCGCGAGGGAGAGCAGCCGCCGACCGAGGATCTCGTCGGCATCGCGGGCGACGACGGCCGTGTCGCGTTCGCTCTCGCCGACGAGGTCATCGTCGCGCTGCGGCCGGAGCGGCTCGACGGGAACTTCGTCGCGCATGACGCCAAGGCGCTGGGCGTCGAGGCCGCCGACGACACCATGATCCTCGCCTACTTGATCGATCCCTCGCGGAGCGAGTACCTCCTCGACGAGCTCGCGCGCGAGTACGCGGTCGAGGCTGTCGCCGAGCCGGAGGCGGAGGAGGAGACGGCGCAGCTGGTCCGGCACGCCGCCGTCACGCTGCGCCTGCGCGAGCCGCTGCTCGGCCGCGTGCGCGAGCGCGGCGCCGAGCCGCTGTACCGCGACGTCGAGATGCCGCTCACCGGTGTCCTCGCGCGGATGCAAGAGGCCGGCGTTCGCATCGACACGTACCGGATGGGCGAGATCACCGCGCGCCTCGCCGACCGGGTCGAGGAGCTCGAGGCGAGCGCCTACGAGCTCGCCGGCGAGGAGTTCGTGCTCGGCTCGCCGCAGCAACTCGGACGGATCCTGTTCGAGAAGCTCGAGCTGACGCCGGGCCGCAAGGGTAAGACCGGCTACTCGACCGACACGAAGGTGCTGCGCTCGATCCGAGACGAGCACGAGATCGTGGCCGTGATCGAGGAGTGGCGCGAGCTCTCGAAGCTCCTCAACACATACCTCGTCCCGCTGCCCGACATGATCGGCGAGGACGGGCGCCTGCACACGACCTTCAATCAGACCGTCGCCGCGACCGGCCGCCTCTCGACGACGAGCCCGAACCTCCAGTCGATCCCGATCCGCACCGAGCTCGGGCGCGAGATCCGCTCGGCCTTCGTCGCCGAGCAGGGCGCGCGGCTGATCTCGGCCGACTACTCGCAGATCGAGCTGCGGATCCTCGCGCACGTCTCCGGCGAGCCGAAGCTGCGCGAGGCGTTCGAGCGCGGGGAGGACATCCACACGGCGACCGCCGCCGAGGTGCTCGGGGTCGATCCGGCGAAGCTGACGCCGGGCGAGCGGTCGATCGCCAAGATGATCAACTTCGGGATCGTCTACGGGATCTCGGCCTTCGGTCTCTCCGAGAACCTCGAGATCCCCCGCGAGCAGGCGCAGGAGTACATCGATGCATACCTCGCGCGCTTCCCGCTCGTGCAGGACTTCATCTCGCGCACGATCGAGCAGGCGGAGCGCGACGGCTACGTGACGAGCCTGCTCGGGCGACGGCGACCGGTGCCCGAGCTCCGTGTGCGGAACCGGGCGACGCGCGGCTTCGGCGAGCGCGTCGCGGTCAACTTCGTGATGCAGGGCTCGAACGCGGACATCATCAAGGTCGCGATGGTCGCCATCGAGCGGCGGCTGCGCGAGGAGGGGAGAAGCGCGCGGCTCGTCCTCCAGGTGCACGACGAGCTGCTGCTCGAGGTTCCCGACGCGGAGACCTCGGTCGTGAAGGAGCTTGTGCGCGAGGAGATGTGCTCGGCCTACCCGCTCGACCCGCCGCTCGCGGTCGACGTCGGCGCCGGCGACTCCTGGGCTGACGCGAAGAGCTAGGGCTTCAGTGCCGGTATCGCTTCGTAGAGCGACCTTGTTGCATCCGTAACGAGCGGAGCGTAAGTTCGCGCCAGCGCTCGCTGCGTTCGGGGGCGCCTCACTTTCAGGGGAGAGAGGCAGGCGGTCATGAAGGACCACTTCGCGACGGCGACAGCCGTGGCGCTCTTCTCGGGAATCGTGGCGCTCGCGGTGCTATTCGCCACACCCGCTGACGCGAGAACCACCGACAGCGACACCCTTCAACTCAACGGCGTGAGCCTCTCCGTTCAGTCCACGCCGAGCTCGTGTCCCCAGGGAAGCCCTGACACCGACGTGTGCTTCCTGCGTACCGGTAAGGCGAAGATCCCGGGGCTGGGAAGTGTCACTGAAGTGGATCCGATTGTCAGCGCCCCCGACACGCTTCAGTGCATCCCCTTCAGCGCGGGTCCGCTGAAGTTCACCGTCGCCGGCAAGCAGGGCGAACTCGACGCTTCGGTCGGCTTCGCGTCCCAATGCAACGTCGCTTCCGGGGCTCAAGGGACGCTCACCATCACGGGAGGGTCGGGGATCTTCGCGAACGCCTCGGGCAGCGGCACGTTGCAGCCGGTGGGCACGAGCGACGGCGACGACGCGTTCATCGATGCGGACGACATCGGCGAGTCGCTACACGACACGTTCAGCGTCACCCTGACAGCGCCAGACACCACTTTCGATCTGACGCCGCCCGTGATCAAGGGCGCCGGTTCGAAGACGGCCAGGGTTCCCAAGACGGCGAAGTTCGCGCGGGTCAAGTTCAAGGTCACCGCCGAGGACGCGGTCGATGGTTCGGTTCCCGTCACCTGCACGCCCAAGTCCGGCACCCGTTTCAAGATCGGGCACACCAAGGTCAAGTGTTCGGCGACCGACTCGAGTGCGAACAAGGCGACCGCGAACTTCACGGTCACCGTGAAGCGCCGTTGAGCGCTTCTAGTTGCGGACGCGGACCCTGAAGGGCTTGCTCCAGGCCCGCTGCCAGACCTGGCCGCCCTGCGGCTGGTAGTTCGCTTCGGCGATGTAGATGGTCTTCGCGCTGGGACGAACGCGGAGCTGCCAGAGCAACTCGCCGAAGGGAGCGCTGTTCGTCCTGGGCGAGATCTTCGCGCGGACGACCACGATCCGGTGGAACGCGTGGTAGCGGTCCGGACGCGCCAGCACGATGATGGGTTGCGGTGAGCCTGCACTGGGCGGCGACCAGTTGCTGTTCTCTTCCTGGAGCCTCCCATGAAGCCTCATCGGCGATCCGGGGCGGATGGAGTGGCTTCTCGTGACCAGGGAGACGCGGCGACCGACGGCCTCGATGGCGAGCTGCGCCTGAGTCGTTCCGTCGACGGTGTAGGCGTAGTCGCCGACGTAGTCCTCGAAGCTGCTGGCGCACTGCGCGCCGCTGCCGGGAGCGACCTGGATCGAGCACGATCCGTTCGCGAAGTCGATCGTATGCGCCACGGTGTCGGTGTTGCGGAACCAGACAGGAGCGAGACCCGCCGGGGTCTTCAGGACCGTCGGCGAGGGTCCGGTAGGAGTCAGATTGACGATGACGACCGGTCGAAGCGCCGAGCCCGCAGCCGGGAACGCCAGGAGAGCCAGCACCCCTGCGAGCGCGAGCTGCGCGATCAGCCACTTCCGCCGCACCATGACATTGGAAATCCTCCCCCGCGCGTCTGAATTGCGCCCGAAACGGAGGTCTAGGCGTTCGCTCGCCCTTCGATGGAATCGTGAACCTATTTGCAATTCGGGCCGATCGCGTTTCAAATGCCGGGGTGCCGTCGGTACGCCGAGTCCTCGCCGAGTTCACGGTTCCTCAGCAGCTGCTGATCGCTTCGGCCTTGACCTACAGCGTGGTCTTCGCGCTGCTCCTCGAATACGGCCGACCCGGGCTCGGAATCTCCCAGGGCTTCTACGTGGCGGTGATCCTTGCGGCCGCGGCCACCGGTCCGTTCGTCGGTGCGCTCGCCGGCCTAGGCGCGCTCTTCCTCTATGAGCTCGCGATTCACGAGCGAGCCGGTCTGACGTTGCCCGACTTCGATCATCCGCCCGCCCTCGTCCGCTGCGTGGCGTTCGTCGCCGCCGGTGTCGTGACCGGCTTCCTCGCGCGTCGTCTGCGTCTCATGCTCGCGCAGTCTCTGCACGTGCTCGAGGAGCTCGCGGATCTCAATTACGGCCGGGTCGATTGGGCGTCGCTCGAGAAGCGCAGCGCTCAGGACGCCTCGCCGGACCGCGTGTAGCCGAGCTCGGCGAGCAACGGGCCGGCCTCAGCCTCGACGTCGGCGACCTGCTCAGGCGTCAGCTCGTTGCGCCAGCGGCCGATCGAGGAGTCCCGGAAGCCGTCCATGGCCTTGTGCGTCGACGTCACGTTCGCGCCCAGGAATCCGGCGAGCTCGTCCGCGACGCTCGCGAGCTTCTCGTAGCGGATCTCGAGCAGCCGGTCGCCTGCGTCGGCGCCGCGCACAGCCTCGACGTACCGCCGCCAGGCCCACGCGCAGCGCCGGGCGTCGCTCACCTGCGCGAACTCGTCGCGGCGCTCCGGCTCGACCCAGAAGCGCGGCTCCGACCCGTAGGGCAGGCGCGCGTCGTCCTTGCCTTCCGCGCCCTCGTTGAGCCAGCCGCGCTCGAGCAGGGAGCAGACGACGTCGCGGCCGTCCCGCACGACGTGCACGGCAAGCGCCTGCGGATAGGCCGCCAGCGCTGTGTCGAGCACGTGCGCCGTCTCGGGCGTCTGCTCGACGCCGCGCAGCCCCCACGCGAGGCCGATCCGCCTGATCCGCTCGAGGATCGTCCGCAGCTCCTCCGCTGACGGCTGCGACGGAAGCGCCGCCTTCCACGGCGTCACCTCGCCGAAGTCGACAAAGCCGGGGAGGCCGCCGATCGCGCGGCCGACGAACGTCGTCCCCGAGCGCGGGCAGCCGACGACAAACACGAGCCGCTCCTCGCGGCCCAGCCTCGGCCGCTGCACGAGCGCCCGTTCCGCGACGCGCGCCCCGGCGGTGCAGTAGTCGAGCAGCGCGCTCACAAGGTCTCCGGGATCGAGTCCGGCACAAGCCCGAGCCCCTGCCGCAGCGTCTCGATCAGCCGCTGTGCATCGGCGAGCAGCGACGCGAGCTCGTCCGCCTCGTCGCGTGGAACCTCGACGGTCACGCGCACCGGCGAGCGGGCCGTGGAGGAGATCGCCAGCGTCTCGACGTTGCCCGTCGCGAGGGCGGTCACGTCCAGATACTCGTCTCGCGCGAGCCGCTGGCCCGGCGTGAACCGCTCGGCCGCGGCGCCGAGCCGCTCCGCCAGAACACCGGCGTAGTGGCCCGGCACGCGGATCGTCGCCTCGCCGCTGCGCAGGCCGATCGTGGCCGACCAGCTCCCGTAGGCATCTCCGTCGCCGTCGTGGCGCAGGACATGCACCGCCAGGGTCTCGGTGACGCCGATCGGGTAGCGCTCCTCCATCGGCGGCAGCCTAGCCCCGGGCTTCGGACGCCCGGGCTACACTGACCGACCGCATGACGAACGAGACACTCAACGACCCCCGGCTCGAGGAAGGCGTCTGGACGACCAACCCCGAGACCGGCGAGCTCGTCCCCGACTACGAATCGACCTTCCCCACCATCGAGGAGGGGCAGGTCGTCAACGGCACCGTCGTCCGCGTGGACAAGGACGAGGTGCTCGTGGACATCGGCTACAAGTCGGAGGGCGTCATCCCGGTTTCGGAGCTCTCGATTCGCCGCTCGATCAACCCGGCGGACGAGGTCTCGGTCGGCGACGACATCGCCGCGCTTGTGCTGACGAAGGAGGACGCCGAGGGCCGGCTGATCCTCTCGAAGAAGCGCGCCCGTTTCGAGATCGCGTGGAAGGCGATCGAGGGTGCCCACGAGAAGGGCGAGCCCGTCACCGGCCGCGTGATCGAGGTTGTCAAGGGCGGCCTGATCCTCGACCTCGGCGTGCGCGGCTTCCTGCCCGCGTCGCTGGTCGACATCCGCCGCGTGCAGGACCTCGACGAGTTCATG
>DATFSG010000057.1:0-7705 GCA_035262765.1 Gaiellaceae bacterium
GGGCAGGCGTTGATCCCCGTCGCCTCGACGCCGACGACCCGCCGGACGCGGTCGCGCGAGGCGGTGGCGATCCCGATCAGCGAGACCATCTCCTGCGTCGAGAGCTTCGTGACCGGCGTCTGCCGCTCGTACGGGTACTGCGCGACGATCCGCACCTCGGCGACGAGCGCCTCCTGCCGGTCGACGACGCGGCGCGCGACGCGCTCGGCGAGGTCCTCGACGAGGAACGCGTCGTCGTCGACCACGCCCTCGACCGCCTCCTCGAAGAGCTCGGGGAAGCGCGACATGTGGACGCCCTTCTGGCGCGGGTCGAGATCGACGGTGCAGTCGATGGTCGCCGCGATGAGCTTCTCGCCGCGGCCGTCGCCGACGCGGACCGCCTTTTGGACGCCCGTGACCCCGGCGCTCGAAAGGCCGAGCGCTATCTCCGGCGCTGCCGCCTGCAGATCGGGTGCTTCGGTCCGCTCCATCCGGCAAGGTTAGACCCGCCTTGTCCGACGACAGCGACTTCGGCCGGCTCGTCTCGCTCGCCTGCCACGACCTGCGCACGCCGCTCGCCACCGTGCACGGCTTCGCGACGACCCTCGAGCGAGGGGGCGGCCTGGAACCTCCCGCGGACCGCTACGTCGAGATGATCAACGCGGCGTCGGCCCAGATCGCCGAGCTGATCGACGAGCTGTCGCTTGCGGCGCAGATCGAGTCGGGCCGCTACGACCCGACGTTTCGCGTGGCGAACACGCTCGAGCTGGCGCAGGCGGCCGCGGCGCGGCTCGGCGAGGACCGCGTGCGAGTCACCGGCTCCGGGGCGGCGCTTGAGACGGACGCGGACGCAGTCGAGCGCGGTCTTGCAGCGCTGTTCCAGTCGGCGCTCCGCCACGGCGGGCTCGAGAGCGTCGAAGTGGAGGTCGACGGAGCCGAGATCCGGCTCTCGCGGGTCACGCCCGCGTCCGCTCCCGTCGTGCTGGGCGACGACCTGCGCGATCTCGGCGCGGCGGTCGCGGTCCGGCTTGTCCGGCGGCTCGGCGGCTCGGTCGTCGTCGAGGGGGAGACGCTCGAGATCCGGCTCGTCTGAACCTCAGGACAGCGTGACCGTCGCCAGCCGGTGAAGTTGTGACACCGCGGCCGGCAGGCTGCTACTGAGCCCGAAGTCGGTGCTGCCCTCGTCGCGCGACCAGACGTGTGTCTCGATCGTCCCGTGGGGCGGCTTGGCGCGGGCCGGGCGGGTGCACTCGCCGCAGACGAAGTGCCCCTGGAGGACGATCAGGTAGAAGCGCTCACTCAGCTCGCCCGGGCTCTCGGTGACCACGTCTCCCGAGGAAGCCTTGACGAGAGCGGCCCGCGATCCCGGGCCGTAGATGTCGATCTCGCTCATCTGGGCAGTGCGCTCGGACGCGATCGTCGAGTGGATGAAGATCTGGAGCGCCCAGGGCAACGAGTTGTAGCCCGCCGAGGTCCGCAGCGTGACGGCATCCGTCTTGGTCGTCGAGGTGGCGCTGCGTGCGTGGCCGCTCCCGCACGCGGAAGTCGCGAGCGTGACTGCGATGAGCACAGCCGCGGCGCCTACCGACTTCATCCCGACCAAGATACGACGCCCGGACAGCAAGCGTCACGGAGGGCTAGACGGCCGTGAGCCCCACGGGCTGACGCAACTCGTGGCAGTGGCGGCAGCGCGCCTCGTACTGCTCGAGCGCTCCGACCACGATCGTGTCGCCGTCGGCCGGAGCTGGAGCGCCGTCGACCAGCCGCTGAGTCATCGTCGCCGGGCCGCCGCAGCGGTGGCAAACGGCCTGGAGCTTGTCCACGAGCTCGGCGCGGCAGAGAAGCTCCGGCATCGCGCCGAACGGGAGCCCGCGGAAGTCCTGGTCGAGCCCGCACGCGATGATCCGCATCCCGCACTCGACGAGCCCGTCGAGCAGCAGCGTGATCTGCGGCGGAAAGAACTGCACCTCGTCCACGCCGACGACGTCATAGCCGTCGACGAGGCCGGGAATGTCGGCCGGGTCGTCGACCGCGACCGCGCGCATCCGTGCGCCCGCGTGGCTGACGACGTGGGCGATGTCGTAGCGGTTGTCGATGCGCGGCTTGACGATCAGCACCCGCTGCCCGGCGATCTCGGCGCGGCGCAGGCGGCGGATGAGCTCCTCGCTCTTTCCGCTGAACATCGGTCCGCAGACGACTTCGAGCCAGCCGCCGCGATTCGGGAAGAGTCTGATCACCGGGCCGAGCCTATTAGGCCGGTCCGACGGACTCCTTCGGATGCTCGAACTCGTACTGCGAGAGGCGGCGGAGGCTGACGATGCCGAGCAGCCGGCCGTCCCTCGAGACCGGGAGATGGCGGAAGTTCTTCTCGAACATCACCTTCGCCGCGTCCTCGATCGGCGTGTCCGGCTCGATCGTGATCACGCTCTCGGTCATCCACTGCCGCACCCGCGCCTCGGCGGCGCGTGCCCGCTGCGCGACTGCGCGGAGGAGATCGCGCTCGGTGATGATCCCGGTGAGCCGCACCCCGTCTTCCATCACGACGACGGCGCCGACGCCACCCTCGATCATCTTCTCGGCGGCCTCGCCGATCGACGCCGTCGGGTCAACCGACAGGACGTCCGTGTTCATGATCTCCGCGACCGTTGCCATGCCTAGAGCCTAACCGAGGTTGCGCCTGAAGAACGGCTCCCCGTTGACCTCGCCGTCCTGCACGAAGTCCAGCCGGTCGGCCAACGCGAGCGACCGCACGTTCTCGGGGTGGATGAGCAGGGTGGCGACGCTGTGCTCGGTCTCGCGCTTCAGATGCCCGAGCAGCAGCTCGACCGCTCGCGAGGCGTAGCCCTTGCCGCGCGCTCCGGGGAAGAGGTAATAGCCGACGTTCACCTCGCCCGGCTCGAGCCAGTCGTGGTCCGAGTCGAGGTCGTAGTCGACCCAGCCGACCAGCCGCTCGTCGACCCAGACGCAGGCGACGGGGCGCGGGCCGGTCGCTCCGGGCCCGAACCACTTGAAGAACTCCTCGTCCCGACCCGCGATGAGCAGCTCCACATCGCCGGGCATGGGAGCGCGAAGCGTGACGACGCCGTCGGTCGCGATCACCGCAGGAGCCGCGAGAGCCTCCGATCCTTGAGGACGCGGCCGCCGGTCTGGCAGGTGGGGCAGTAGAAGATCGTGTGCTCGTCGAAGTCGACCTGGGCGATCGGCGTCTCGCAGACGTGGCACGGGTCGCCGAGCCGCCGGTGGACGCGGTAGGTCTTCTCGTCGGAGGCGCCTGCCTCGCGTAGCTCGAGGCCGCGCTCGAGCTCGGAGTCGATCGCCGCCGCGAGCCGCTCGACCTCCTCGTCGTCGAGGTCGCCCGTGAGCGCATAGGGCGACAGCTTCGCCGTGTGGAGGATCTCGTTCGCCCAGGCCCGGCCGATGCCCGCGATCAGCCGTTGGTCGCGCAGCAGCGCGTGCAGCCGCCGCGACTCGCCATGGACGATCTCGCCGAGCCGTGCCGGCCCGAGCCCGAGCGCCTCGGGGCCGAGATGCGCGAGCTCGGCCTCCGCCGCCTCGGGTGTGAGCAGCCAGACGCCGGCGCGCTTCTTGCGGGCGTTCTCCGTGAGGACGAGCTTGGAGCCTCCCTGGAACTCGAGCGCGAACGCGGGCGTCTTCGGGCCTTTCTCGCCGGCCTGCAGCGACTTGAGCCGTCCGGCGGTCATCAGGTGGACGAGCAGCACGAGCTCTCCGTCGTCGGTGGGGAAGAGGAGGCGCTTGCCGCGCCGGTCGGCGCCGCGAAAGCGGCGGCTGTCGAGCGCGTCGAGCGGTGGGTCGAACGTCTTCAGCGTCGCGATGTGCGCCGGCCCCGCCTTGGCGATCGGGAATGCCGACACGGGGTCGTTCAGCTGGCGCCGCCACGCCTCCATCTCCGGCAACTCAGGCATGTGCGGAAGGTACCGCTCTAGACGTCGACCGCAGCGGGGCCGCCCAGGAGGCCGGCCTCGTGCAAAAGCGGCACCTCCTCCTGCGCCGGGAACTCGCGCAGCGTACGGAGCGGCGAGAGCAGGATCGGGAGCAGCGAGAGGAAGCCGAGACAGGCGCCGACGAGGATCGCCGTCTGGACGCCGAACGCCGTGGCGAGCGCGCCTCCGACGAGCGAGCCGAGCGGAATCGTCCCCCACACGAAGAAGCGCATCGACGCGTTCATCCGACCCTGCAGCCGCTCGGGCGTGATCGCCTGGCGCAGGCTCACCTGCTGGATGTTGTAGACGACCGCGCCGAAGCCTCCGAGCATGCCCGCCAGGCAGAGGAACGGAATCGCCGCGTGGCCCACCGGCGCGAACGGGATCAGCAACGACGCGGGTGCGCCGACCGCCATGCCGAGAATCGTCGCACCGTTCACGCCGAGCCGGCGCCGGAACCAGTCGGCCGTGGCCGAGCCGATGAGCCAGCCCGTCGCTGCGATTGCCCCGATGACGCCCATCAGTCCCGGAGTCAGGTGGAGATGGCGATACGCGAACACGAAGTACACGGAGAAGATGATGTTCGTGGCGAAGTTCGAGCTCCCCGTCGCCAGCGCCTGCGGGAACAGCAGTCTGTGGTGGGTCACGTACCGGAGCCCCTCCCAGAGCTCGACGAGCAGCCTTCGTCGCCCGGTCGTCGGCGGCGGATCCTCGCGCTTGCGGATCGCAGCGGTGAAGCCGCCGGAGACGACGAAGCTGCACGCATCGACGAGGATCGCGTACGGCGCGCCGGCGATTGCGATCAGCCCGCCGGAGAGGCCCGGGCCCACGATCGCCGCGCCGGAGACCGTCATCTGCAGCTTCGAGTTCCCCTCGACGAGCGTCTCGCGGTCGACGAGCTGAGGCAGATAGGACTGGTACGCGACGTCGAAGAAGACAGTGTGGATGCCGACGAGGAAGCCGACGATGTAGAGCTGCGTGAGCGTCAGGTCGCCGAGGGCGTAGGCGAGCGGGATCGTGGCAAGCAGCACGGCTCGTCCGAAGTCGCCGCCGATCAGGATCCAGCGTCGCCGCCAGCGGTCGACCCACACGCCGGCCGGCAGCGTCAGGATCAAGAAGGGCAGGAACACGACGGTCTCGAGGGCCGCCACCTGAAACGGGGTCGCCTTCAAGGTCAGAACTGCCACGGCCGGGATCGCCAGCTGGGAGACCTGCGAGCCGAACTCGCTGATCGTCTGGCCGGTCCAGAGCTTGAGGAAGTCCCGGTGTGACCAGAGTGCCCCCGTCGGTTTACGCATCCTCGGTCTCTAGACGTCCGCCGCGGACGGGGCCGGTAGCGGCGTGCCTTCGACGAGTCCGCCCTCGAGCTCGGCCTGTGCCGCCGTGAGCTCCTCGACCGGTTCCGGCATCTCCCGCACCAGGCGGAGCGGCGAGAGGAGCACCCAAAGGAACGTCGGCGTGCCGAGCAGGGCGCCCACCCAGAGAGCGGTGTGGAGCGTGGTGGCCTGGGCGATCGCGCCGCCGGCGAGTGTGCCGAGCGGGATGGTGCCCCACACGATCCAGCGCATTCCGGCGTTCATCCGTCCCTGCAGCCGCTCGGGCGTGATCGCCTGCCGGTAGCTGACCTGCAGGATGTTGTACGCCACCGCGCTGAACCCGAACAGGAGCTGGCCGGCCATCAGCACGGGGAGCGGGAACGATTGCGGGGCCAGCGGGAAGGCGAGCCCGGCGAACGAGAAGATCATGGCCAGGAAGACGATCGCCTTGCCGACGCCGAGCTTCTGCCCCAGCCGGCTTGCGTACAGCGCCCCGACGACCGATCCTGCCGACCCGACGGAGAACACGGCGGCAGCCGGGAACGACGAGAGGCCCAGCACCCGGACCATGTAGAGGATGAGGATCGCGATCATCATCCCGCTGAAGAAGTTCGAAGTCCCGGTGCAGCCGGCGATCGCGCGGAGGTTCCGGTTCTGCACGATCCACGCGAGGCCCTCCTTCACCTGCGGCCACATCCTCGGCCGCGGCTCCGCCGCGTCCTGGCGGGGCAGGTTCTCGCGGTGTTTCATCGTGACCATGAAGACGCTCGAGATCACGAAGCTCACGGCGTCCACGAGGATTGCGTAGGGCGCCGTGATCGCGCCGATCAGGACTCCGGAGAGGCTCGGGCCGCCAATCTGGGCGACTGAGACCGTCAGCTGGAGCTTCGAGTTGCCGTCGATCAGGTGCTCACGCTCGATCAGCGCGGGGAGGTACGACTGGTACGCGACGTCGAAGAAGACGGTGAAGATCCCGATCAGGAACTCCAGGACGAGCAGGTGCCAGATCTGCAGGACGCCCGCCGCCCAGAGGATCGGGATCAGGGCGAGCAGGACGGCCCGAGCGCTGTCGCCGACGATGAGGATCTGACGGCGGCGGAGCCGGTCGACCCAGACGCCGGCCGGGAGCGCGAACAGGATGAACGGCAGAAAGCCGAGCACGCCGAGCAACGAGAACGCGAGCGGGCTCGCGTGCAGCTCGACGGCGGCGAGCCACGGGATCGCGAACTGCGAGACCTGAGAGCCGACCTCCGAGATCGTCTGGCCCGTCCACAGCTTCATGAAGTCGGGGTGCGACCAGAGGCCGCCGGTCGGTCTACGCATCGTCGGTCTCCGTGGCCCAGATCCCGGCCGTCAGGGAGCTCGGGGTTCCGCCGGCGTGGTCGGCGGCGCGGAAGTCGTCCATCAGCTTCTTCGCCCGGCGCTCGAACCGCATCCTTTCCTTCTCGGTCAGACGTGCGCGAACGAGGCCAAAGCCGGCGACTAGCGGCGCCAGCTCGACCTCGCTCGCGGCCTGACGGAGGGTGACGGCAGAGATCGCCCGGCCGTCTGCGGGGTCTTCGGTCTGGTAGAGGAAGAGCCGCGCGGTGCGGCCGTAGAACTTCTCCGTGAGCGCGCGCACCTTGCGGGTGCGGACGACGCGGATCAGGCCGGCCGCCTCGAGCACCTTCAGGTGGTGGCCGACCGTGCCCTTCGGCATCGAGAGCTCCTCCGAGAGCTCTTGCGTCGAGCGCGCCCGGTCGCGCAGCAGCTGGATCAGCCGGACGCGGAACGGATCGGCCATCGCGCGCAGCTGCGGAGGCTCGGTGACAACCATTGTGTCCTCGGCCTCGTAGTCGTGTCCCTCAATGGTCGGCATATCCCGACCATACTGCAAACGCCGACCATTCGCCACTCTGCGTATGGTTCGCGCGCGTGAGCGAGCCGATCGTCGTCGAGGTGCGCCGCAACGGAGTCGTCGAGGGGACGCACCGGGTCCACGCCGTCGCTGTGCGCGGCCGCGAGGTCGTCGCGGCGGCGGGCGATCCGTCGCTGACGTGCTTCATGCGCTCCTCGTCCAAGCCGCTGCAGGCGTTGCCGCTCGTGCGCGCCCGCGACGACTTGCCGGACGACGAGCTCGCGATCGCGTGCGCCTCACATCACGACACGCCCGAGCAGGTGGCGGCCGTACGCGCGCTGCTCGCGCGGGCCGAGGCAACGGAGGCCGACCTCGAGCTCGGCTCGCAGGAAGGCCGGCCGCCGGAGCTCGTGCACAACAACTGCGCCGGCAACCACGCCGGGATGCTCGCGCTCTGTCGCGCGCACGGCTGGCCAACACCGGGTTACGGTCTGGCCGAGCATCCGGTCCAGCAGGCCTGCCTGGAGGTGCACGCCGAGGCGGCCGAGGTCGAGGCGGAGAGGCTGGTCACCGGCACGGACGGCTGCGGGATCGTCACCTTCGCGCTCACGCTCGAGCGGATGGCGCACGCG
>DATFSG010000058.1:0-2601 GCA_035262765.1 Gaiellaceae bacterium
GCGAGCGCGCGGAGCAGCGCCGCCGGCGCCTTCGGATCCTCGTCGCTCCAGATGTGACCGACGAGGCGCGATGCGGACTCGAACTCCGCGACTGAGTCCAGCAGCCGGATTTCGACGCCGGCGTGGTCCGCTGCCGACCGCGCCGTCGCGGCCGCGCTTGCGGCGAGCTCGGGCAGGTGCTTGCTCGTTGCGGTCTGCAGATCGGCCACCCCGGTCTCGGATGGTTCCACGCGCGTCGCGCCTGCGGCCTCGTTGGCCCGGACAACACTTTCGCTCGAAACTGGTTCGAAGCTCCGAAGGTCGGGTGCTGCGAGACCACGCAGAATGCAATCGGTGCAGCTTTCGCCCGAGCTGGTCGGCGTGCTTCGTCGGCGCCTACCCGAGATGGTCGAGGCGCTCGAAGCGCTCGTGGTGAGCGAGTCCCCGAGCGCCGATCCGCCAGCCTGCGAGTCCTGTGCGTCCATCGCTGACGGTCTCGCTCTTCGAGTCGTCGGTCGCTCCGGGGAGCGGGTGATCGTCGACGGTCGCACCCATCTGCGCTGGCGGTTCGGAGAGCAGACGCGCGTGCTGCTCGTCGGCCATCTCGACACCGTCTGGCCGACCGGGACCTTGGCGCGTTGGCCGTTCGGCGTTCGCGACGACCAGGCTTCGGGGCCCGGCGTGTTCGACATGAAGGCCGGTGTCGTCCAGCTGCTCTTCGCTCTTGCACTCGTTGGCGAGCACGGCGGGCTCGACGGCGTGACAGTCGTGCTGACAACCGACGAGGAGATCGGCTCGCCGACCTCGCGCGGCCTGCTCGGCGAGGAGGCACGCGGTGCACGGGCCGTGCTCATTCCCGAGCCGAGCTTCGACGGCGCCCTGAAGACGGAGCGAAAAGGCGTCGCGCTCTATCGCCTCGAGGCGATCGGCCGCGCGGCGCATGCCGGGCTGAACCCGGAACAGGGGGTCAATGCTGCGCTGGAGATCGCTCGGCAGGTGCAGAAGCTCGCCGAGCTCGCCGATCCCTCCGCGGGGACGACGGTCACTCCGAGCCTCATCTCGGCCGGGACTGCGGCGAATACGGTCCCGGCCTCAGCCGTCGCGCACTTCGACGTCCGCTTCGCGACTCGCGAGGAGGCCGATCGGGTCGAGGCCGGGTTTGCCGCAGTGCGTCCCGGCGTCCCCGGCGCGACCACCACGGTCGAGCAGGAGACGTTCGTGCCGCCGCTCGAACGCAGCTCGTCCGGAGAGCTGTTCGAGCTCGCGAAGCGCCTCCAGGCTGAGCTTGGGCTGCCGCCGCTGCGCGAGGCGTCCGTCGGTGGCGGCTCCGACGGAAACCACCTCGCCGCGCTCGGCGTGCCGACGCTGGACGGGCTCGGAGCCGTCGGCGACCATGCCCATGGCGAAGGGGAGTTCGTGGTGGTGCCGGCCATGGCCGAGCGCGCGGCGCTGCTGGCGGCGCTCGTCTCGGAGCTGCTTTCCGCATGAATCGAAGGCCCGTTGTGCGCGCGGCCGAGCATGGATGGCGCTCTTCGGTGTCCACGACAAAGCGCCGCCGTCCGCCGACAAGACAGGCTATTGCCAGACCCCGCGACGAGGAGCCGCAGTGAGCAGACGCCAGCAGATCGAGGATCTGAACGACATCGCAGTCCCTGAACAGCCGGCGCTCTCGCCCGACGGGCAAGAGATCGTCTACGTGCTGCGGACGGCCGACGCGGCCGCCGACAAGAACAGCACGGCGCTGTGGCGAGTCGGCAGCCGCGACGGCGAGCCCGAGCAGCTGACGACCGGACCGGCCGACGCAGGGCCTGCCTGGTCGCCCGACGGTTCCTCGGTCGTCTTCCTTCGCGCCGCTGACGGGCCTGCTCAACTCTGGCTGCTGCCGGCTAAAGGAGGCGAGCCGAGGTCGCTGACCGAGCTGCCACTCGGCGCGGGCCGGCCGGTCTGGAGCCCCGACGGTTCACGAATCGCCTTCGCCGCCCCCGTCGACCTGTTCGCAACGCCTGGGGAGAGTGCCGACGATCGGGAGCGCCGCGGCCACGATCCGCTGGTCGCCGAGCGGCTCGACTACCAGGCCGACGGCGTGGGGATCCGGCGCGGCCTCCGTATGCACCTGCACGTGGTCGAGGTTGAGACCGGCGAGTGCGTCCAGGTCACGAGCGGCGACTTGGACACCGGCGAGCCGACCTGGGCGCCGGACGGGAAGGAGCTCGCGTTCGCGGCTGTGACGGCGCGCGACCGCGACCTCGCTTTCAGAGCACCGCTGTACCGCGCGGCGGCCGACGGGAAGTCCGATCCGCAGTTGGTCGCGTTCGCCGATTCGGCCGTCCTCGGCGCCTGCTGGACTCCTGATGGGACCGGGATTCTCGCGGTGGCGATGGACCCGGAGAAGGGCTTTTCTGCCCACGCGCACCTCTTCCGCGTTTCGCTCGATGGCGGCGATCCGGACGACCTCGCGGGGTCGCTCGACCGCAACCTGATGCCCGGCGGTCCCGGTTATCCGGGCGCTCTCCCGCAGTTCGCCGGCAACGGGCGGGACGTCGTGTTCTGCGTCCGCGACCGCGGCTGCTCGCATCTGTACGCAGTCCCGCTCGAGGGCGGAGAGCCCCGGCCGCTCGTCGC
>DATFSG010000059.1:0-3066 GCA_035262765.1 Gaiellaceae bacterium
CCGTCGCGAGCACCAGGGGCAGGAGCCGCGAACCCATCGCTACAGGTTCACGGCGGCATCGGATGGTCCTTCCTCAGTAGGCTCGCGCCATGGAACTCACATGGCTCGGACACTCGACTTTCCGCCTCGACGCAGGCGGCAAGCGCATCTACATCGACCCGTTCCTCAACGGCAACCCGAAGTGCCCGGAGGGCGAGCAGACTCCCGAGCGCGTGGACGTGATCGCCGTCACGCACGCTCACGGTGACCATCTCGGGGACACCGTCGAGCTTGCGAAGGAACACGGCTGCACGGTCGTCGCACCGGTCGAACTCGCCGACTGGCTCCAGATCAAGCACGAACTCCAGAACGTCCTCGACCCGAACAAGGGCGGGACTGTCGCCGTCGACGACGTCCGCTTCACCCTCACGAACGCCCATCACTCCAGCTCGAACAACGACCTCGAATACATGGGGGAGCCCTGCGGCATCGTCGTCCGCGCGGAAGGCAAGAGCATCTACTTCGCCGGAGACACCTGCGTTTTCGGCGACATGCAGCTCATCGGCCGCCTCTACTCGCCCGACCTCGCGGTCCTCCCGATCGGCGACCATTACACGATGGGGCCCGAGGAGGCTGCGGTCGCGCTCGAACTGCTCGGCACGAAGCGCTGCGTTCCCTGCCACTACGGCACCTTCCCGCCGCTCGTCGGCACGCCGGCCCAGCTGCAGGCGCTCGCGCCGGACGTGCAGGTGGAGGACCTCGAGCCTGGGGACTCGGTCGTTCTATGAGGGAGCGCTGGTGGGGCGGCACCGGCCGGCGCGTCCCGGAACTCGCAGTGGCGGGCGATCCCGCCGTGCCGACGGAGGAGGCGCTCGTACTCGACAGCGTCGCCGACCTGCAGCCGATCGCCGAGGCGTTCGAGGCGGGCCGTCCCGTCGTCGTGCTCGCGGCATCACCCGAGGAAGTGCGCGCGGCGCTCGCGCGGCCCGAGGTGGCCGCCGTCCTCGTGCCCGAGGAGCGGCGCGAATTGCTCGAGCTCGATCTGACCGAGCTCACCTATGGCTGACCCCGTCGTCGCGACATACTCGATCGCCGCCTGCGACCTCGAGGCGAAGCAGTGGGGGGTTGCCGTCCAGTCGAAGTTCGTCGCCGTCGGCTCAGTCGTCCCGTGGGCCGAGCCGGAAGTTGGCGCGATTGCGACTCAGGCCTACGCGAACCCCAGCTACGGCCCGAACGGGCTCGCTCTCCTGCGGGAGGGCCTGAGCGCGAGCGAGGTCGTCGAGCGGCTGGTTGCGGACGACGAGGGACGGGACGAGCGTCAGCTCGGGGTCGTCGACGGGCAAGGCGTGGGCGCCAGCTGGACGGGCCCTGACTGCAACGACTGGGCCGGGCACCGGACGGGACCCGGCTTCGCGGCGCAGGGCAACATCCTCGTCGGCGAGGAGACCGTGGCTGCGCTGGCGACGACGTTCGAGGCGAACCCGCAGCTGCCGCTCGCGCAGCGGCTGATCGAGTGCCTCGCGGCAGCGCAGGCGGCGGGCGGCGACCGGCGCGGCCAGCAGTCGGCCTCCCTGCTCGTTGTGCAGAAAAACGGCGGCTACGCCGCTCTGTCGGACGTCCTCGTCGACCTGCGCGTCGACGACCACGAACGGCCGATCCAGGAGCTGCTGCGCATCTACGGCCTTCACCAACGCCTCTTCGGGTTGAGCCCGCGCGAGGACTGGCTGCCGCTCGAGGGCGAGCTGCGCGCCGAGGTCGACGAGCGGCTGACGCGGCTCGGCTACGACTCGCTCGACGCATGGGCCGGCGTCGAGAACCTCGAGGAGCGGGTGGACGGGGACGACTCCATCGACCCGATCGTCCTCGACGCCTTGCGCGAGGCCAGCTCATGAGGACAATCCGCATCGACGACGTCGAGGGGCTGCCGGTTCTCGGCACCCTCATGTGGCAGCCGATCCGCCGGCCGCTCGGCATCACCGCCTTCGGCATCAACGCGTACACGGCGGGCAACGCAGGCGACGAGGTCGTCGAGGAGCACACCGAGCAGACCCACGAAGAGGCGTACGTCGTGATCCGCGGCCATGCAACCTTCACCGTCGACGGCGAGGAGATCGACGCGCCCTGGGGGACGATCGTATTCCTCGACGACCCGAAACAGAAGCGGCACGCGATCGCCAAGGAGGCAGGGACGACCGTGCTCGCGATCGGAGGCGAGCCCGGGGCGCACGCGATCTCGTCGTGGGAGTACATCTTCCCGTCGCTGCCCGCACGCAAGGCGGGCGACTGGGGCACCGCGCGCACGGTCCTCGAAGAGGCGCTCGGAGAGCGGGACATCCCCGCGATCCGCTACCACCTGGCGTGCGTCGAAGCGCGCGCCGGGAACGCCGACCGCGCGCTCGAGGAGCTGCAGATCGCGTGCGAGGCGCGGCCCGACTACGTCCCGCTCGCCCGCGCGGAAGACGACCTCGCCTCGCTCCGCGACGACCCGCGTTTCCCGAGCTAGCCGTCGCCGTCTGAGGCTGTTGCTCGTTACTGAGAACGCTGCTTCGGCACGACGTACTGCTTGAGGCCGATCCAGAACACAGCGAGCGCGACCAAGATGAGCACGGCGCCGATGAACCCGCTGACAACGAAGTAGGCAATCCCGAGAATCGCTATCGAAGCTGCGAAGACCAGAGCCAGGCGCACGGGTGCTGGCATGACCCGGAGTGTACGAGCTACGAATCGCCGGGCAGCCTCACGCCCGCCGCGAGTTCGCGGAGCGCAGGCACTGGATCTGCTCCCGGCCGGGCGACGAGCAGGACGGCGCCGTGCCCCTCGTCGCGCACGAGCGACTCGACGAGCAACTGCAGGCCGAGAGCGAGCGCGAAGGCCTTGTGCGCCTGCTCGCCGCCAAACGGGACGAGCTCGTCGGCCTGCCGCAGACCCGCGACGACGTCACCCCAAGTGATCGCGCCCATCGAGACGTCGACGACGATCGGGTCGCCGCCGCTGCTCGGGATCCCGACTGCGAGCGGGTTCGTCCCGGCGAGTTTCGGGCCGCCGTCCGGATGACCCAGACGACGCGGCGAGTTGGCCGTCAGCACC
>DATFSG010000060.1:0-2056 GCA_035262765.1 Gaiellaceae bacterium
GCCTGCGACGGCGCCGAGGCCGACGAGACCAGCGCCGAAGACGACGCACGTCGAGCCCGGTTCGACCTTCGCGGTGTTCAGCGCGGCCCCGATCCCGGTCGAGAGCCCGCAGGCGAAGACGCACGCGCGGTCGAGCGGCGCCTCCGGAGCGATCTTGGCGAGCGCGATCTCGGGCATGACCGTGTACTCGGCGAAGGTCGACGTCCCCATGAAGTGCCGGATCGGCTCGCCGTCGCGGGAGAGTCGCGTCGTCCCGTCGGGGAGAAAGCCTTTGTTCTGCTGCTCGCGGATCGCGAGGCAGAGGTTCGTACGCGAGTCCAGACAGTGGGCGCACTCCCGGCACTGCGGGGAGAAAAGCGTCACGACGTGGTCGCCGGGCGCAAGTGAGCCGACGCCCTCCCCGACCTTCTCGACGATGCCCGCGCCCTCATGGCCGAGCACGGCCGGCGCGTAGCCGGACGGGTCGGCGCCGGACGCGGTGTACAGGTCGGTGTGGCAGACGCCGCAGGCCACGAGGCGCACGAGAACCTCGCCGGCCTTCGGCTCCGCGAGGTCGACCTCCTGCACCTCGAGGGGCTCTCCGAACGCCTCGAGCACTGCGGCGCGGATCTTCACTCCACCGTTCCTACCAGTTTCTCGAACTGCGCGGCGAGGGGACTTCAGCCGGACTTGCGAACTCCCCAGACCTCCTCCGCCGGCCACTGTCTCGCCCACTCCGGGCGCACGAACCCGTAGTACGCATGCCGCTGAGCATCTTCGGGCGCGTAGACCTCGACGAGGTTCTCGACCTCGAAACCGGATCTCCGCAGCAGCGCGAAGAGATCGCCGTGGGAGAGGAGGAACTCATCCGACCTGAACCTGGCGGGAGCCTCGAACCGGTTCATGCCGCGCATCGGCTCGTGCAGCTGCTCGGTCAGCCGACCGTCTTCGCCACCGCAGAGGTACAGCAGTGGCGTCGGACGCATGAAGACGAGCCGCCCGCCGGGCCTGAGCAGCCGCTGCGCCTCCGGAATCCAGCGCTCGGGATCGGCGAAGAGCGATGCCCCGTACTCCGAGACCGCGAGATCGAACGACGCGTCCGGGAGCGGAACCTCCTCGGCGAACGACTCGACGAGCGGAAACGTGGGCCCGAACTCCTCCTGCATCTCGCGCGCAGTCTGCAGCTGGGCGGGGGTCGGATCGACGCCGACGACCCGGGCACCTCGCCGCGCCAGCCACGCGGAGAGGTACGCGGTGCCGCAGCCGAGCTCGACCACGTCCAGATCCGAGACATCTCCGAGGACGCCGATCTCGGCTTCGGGCGTCCTCCACAGGCCCCAGGAGATCTCGTTCTCGGACCACCGCTTCGCTGCCGCCGCCCCGACGAACTCGGAGTTGGCGCGCGTCCAGTGCTCGACATTCGAACTCATCCGGACCGGACTCTAGTAACCGAGCTGTGACGCGTACGCGCGGCGATAGATCTTCTTCAGGCGCTCGACCTTCGCTATGTAGTCCTTCGTCTCGTCGAACTGGATCCCCTGGTGCGCCCTCAGCCAGCTGTCGACGTTCTCCTGGCCGGCGTTGTAGGCGGCGAGCGCGAGCCGCTCGTTCTTGTACTTGGCCATCAGATGACCGAGGTACCACGCGCCGTAGCGGATGTTGATGTCCGGGTTCGTCAGATCCGAGAGCTGGAAGCGGCTGCCGCCGGTGTACTGCGCGATGCCCTTCGCCGTGGCCGGCGTCAGCTGCATGAGCCCGATCGCGCCGGCGTCGGAGCGGGCTTCCGGGTTGAATTTGCTCTCCGCCTCGATCACCGCGGCGAGCAGCGCTGGGTCGAGCTTGTCCTGCTGGGCGTAGACGCGGACGTTGTTCGTGTACCGCAGCGGGAACCAGAGCCGCGCGTACCACGACGGCTCCGTGTGCTGCAGGTAGAGGAACATGCCGAGCCCCGCGCAGAGAACGGCCGCAGCGATGGTCCAACGCCTCACATTTAGGTGCGCCGTAGCTCCTCCAGCACTCCGGCGACGAAGGCGTCGAGCTCCTCGAGCGAGCCGGAGTTGACGTAGGTGAAGTCCGC
>DATFSG010000061.1:0-10833 GCA_035262765.1 Gaiellaceae bacterium
CTCCTGGTCAGGCCCTGTCGGCACTAACAGGCCCGGCGGCTCCGCAACCGCCCTTCGGAGCCATCGGTCTAAGCTGCCGAAGTGGCCAATAGCGTCGACGTTTCGGTCGAGACAAACGACCAACCGCCCCCTCCGCCGACCGACCCGAATACCTGCCCGAGCTGTCACTCGCACTACCGCGACGACGAGCTGGAGCGGAGCCTCTGGGTCTGCGAGCAGTGCGGTCACCACTTCCCGATGCGGGCGCGGGCCCGGATCGCGTCGCTGGCCGATCCTGGCTCCTTCACCGAGGAGGCGACCGAGCTGCACTCCGAGGACCCGCTCGGCTTCTTCGACCTCCGTCCCTACCCCGAGCGTCTCGCGGAAGCCGAGATGAAGACCGGGCTCGCCGACGCGATGGTGATCGGCCGCGCCGCGATGGAAGGGCGTCAATGCGAGCTCGCGGTCATGGACTTCGCCTTCATGGGCGGCTCGATGGGCAGCGTGGTGGGCGAGAAGTTCTCGCGCGCCTGCGACTACGCCGCGGAAGGTGGGATGCCGCTCGTCAGCGTCACGAGCTCGGGTGGCGCCCGTATGCAGGAGGGAATCCTCGCGCTCATGCAGCTGCCCAAGACCGTGGCGGCGGTGGAGGATCTCCACGACTCCGGCCAGGCGCTCCTCTGCGTGATGACCCATCCGACGACGGGCGGCGTGCTCGCGAGCTTCGCCACCCTGGGCGACGTCGTGCTCGCCGAGCCGAACGCACTAATGTCCTTCGCGGGGCCGCGCGTCGTGCAGCAGATCACGCGCGAGAAGCTGCCCGACGATTTCGGTCGTGCTGAGCAGAACCTCCGCTACGGCCAGATTGACGCGATCCTGCCGCGCGCCGAGCTGCGCCCGACTCTTTCCCGACTCCTGAGGCTCTTCAATGCCCCCGACTGAGCACGAGCTACGGCTGCGCGAGCGGCTCGGGCGGCTGCGGAACCTGCCGCTGCTCGGCGGCGCGAAGTTCTCCGGCGAGCTCGACCGGCTCCAGCGGCAGATCTCCCGGATCGGCGAGGAGGCGACCGACGAGGAGATCTGGCGCAAGGTCGAGCTTGCTCGTCACGACGACCGCCCGTACACGCTCGACTACGTCGAGCGTCTGCTGGACGACTGGTTCGAGCTGCACGGAGACCACGCTCTTGGCGACGACGGCGCGATGATCGCCGGCCTCGGCAAGCTCGACGGCCGCACCGTAGTCCTCGTCGGCCAGCAGAAGGGACGCGACGCCCACGAGCGCGCGAGCCGCCGCTTCGGGATGCCGAACCCCGAGGGTTACCGCAAGGCGTGGCAGGCGATGGAGCTCGCCGACCGGCACGGGTTCCCGGTCATCTCGCTCGTCGACACGCCGGGCGCCTATCCCGGGATCGTCGCCGAGCAGCACGGACAGGGCGGTGCGATCGCGCGCTCGCAGGCGACCATGGCGCGGCTGAAAGTGCCGACCGTGGCCTGTGTGATCGGCGAGGGCGGCTCGGGCGGTGCGATCGCGATCGCGCTCGCCGACAAGGTGCTCATGCAGGAGAACGCGATCTACTCCGTCATCTCGCCAGAGGGCTGCGCGGCGATCCTCTGGCGCGACGCGGGTCAGGCGAAGAAGGCCGCGGCTGCGTTCAAGCCCGACGCGATTCACTGCCTCGAGCTCGGCGTGATCGACGAAATTGTTTCGGAGCCGGTGGGCGGAGCACACATCGATGCAGACATGGCAGCGCGTCTGTTGGGGCAGGCGCTGCGTGAGTCCCTTGCCGAGCTCGAGGGGATTCCGGGCGACGATTTGCGTCGTCGTCGTCGTGCCCGCTTCCGGTCGCTCGGTGTCTTCGCCTGAGCAACTTGACGTAGGTTTACCTAGATTAGGACGTCTCCGGCTGGGACGATGTCCACACCGTCCACAGGCTTATCCCCGCCCTGTATTGGTTGTGTAAACGGCAGGAGTACGAGTTGAGACCGGCAAAACGGCCATGAGCAGGAAGCTTTCGGAGTACGAGCGCAAGCGAAATCGCAGGGGAACGCCGGAGCCCTTCGGGGGCAAACGCGGCAAGGCGAAGGGCCCGATCTTCGTCGTCCAGCGCCACGACGCGCGGCGCTTGCACTACGACTTTCGCCTCGAGCGCGACGGCGTGCTCGCCTCCTGGGCCGTGCCGAAGGGCGTCCCGCTCGAGCCGGGCGAGCAGCACCTCGCCGTGCATGTCGAGGACCATCCGCTCGAGTACGGGAGCTTCGAGGGCGAGATCCCGGCGGGGAACTACGGGGCGGGCACGGTCGAGATCTGGGACCGCGGCACGTACGAGCTGGTCGAGGAGAAGAAGGACGGCGGCCTCACGGTGCGGCTGCACGGCCAGCGTCTCGACGGAACCTGGACGCTCGTGCCCGCGCACCTGTCGGGCGACGAGAAGAACTGGCTCATCCTCCGCAAGCGCGACAAGGAGGTCGCTTCGTCCAGGCCCCGCCGCGTCTACCGGCCCATGCTCGCGACGCTGACCGAGGAGCTGCCGCGCGGCGACGGCTGGCTGTTCGAGCCGAAGTGGGACGGCTACCGCGCACTCGCGTATGTCCGCGGCGGCAAGGTCAAGCTCGTTTCGCGGAGAGGCAACGACTTGACCGAGCGGTTCGCGCCCGTGGCGAAGGAGCTCGCGAAGGCGCTGCGCACGCCGGACGCGGTCGTCGACGGCGAGGTCGTGGCGCTCGACTCGGGCGGGAAGGCGAGCTTCTCGGCGATGCAGCAGGGGAGCACGCAGCTTGTCTATGAGGTGTTCGACGTGCTCGAGGCCGACGGTGAGCCGCTCGTCGATCTACTGCTGACCGAGCGCAGAGAGCGGCTCGAGAAGCTGCTGGCGCCGAACCCAGTCGTCCAGCTCTCCGGCTCGTTCGAGGACGGCGCGGCGCTGTTCGAGGCGGCGGAGGCGCAGGGACTCGAGGGCGTGATGGCCAAGCGCCCGGCGTCGCGCTACACCGAGGGCGGCCGCGGGCGCGACTGGCTGAAGATCAAGACACACGGTCGGCAGGAGTTCGTGATCTGCGGCTACACGAAGGGCCAGGGCCGGCGCAGCGGCAGCTTCGGCGCGCTCGTGCTCGGCGTCCAGCGCGGCGGGCAGTGGGAGTGGGTCGGCAACGTCGGCACCGGCTTCGGCGAGCGCGAGATCCGCGAGCTGCTCGAGCAACTCGAGCCGCTGCGGCGGGACGAGTCGCCGTTCACGGTCGTGCCGAAGATGGCGAAGGTGAAGAAGGGCGACGTCGTGTGGGTCGAGCCGCGGCTCGTCGCCGAGGTGAAGTTCGCGGAGTGGACGCACGACGGACATCTGCGCGCGCCGGCTTTCGAGGGGCTGCGCGACGACAAGCCGGCCAAGGACGTGCGGCGGGAGCGGCCGGCCGCGGCGCAGGAAGGCAAGGTCAAGCTCTCCAACCTCGACAAGATCTTCTGGCCCGACGAGGGGATCACCAAGGGCGACCTGATCGACTACTACCGCGAGGTCGGTTCGGTGCTCGTCCCGCACCTCAAGGGCCGGCCGTTCACGATGCGCCGCTATCCCGACGGCGCCTTCGGCAAGGCCTTCTTCCAGAAGGACGTGCCCAAGGGCACGCCCGAGTGGATCCCGCGCTTCCATGTCGAGGTCTCGACCCGCGAGCGGCCGCCGAAAAAGCGCTGGATCGACGCGCCGATCGTGAACGATCAGGACGGCCTGACCTGGATGGCGAACATGGGCTGCATCGACATGAACGCCTGGTACTCACGCGTCGACAAGCCGGACCGCCCCGACTTCGTCCTCTTCGATCTCGATCCGTCGCCCGATGTCGGCTTCCCCGAGGTCGTTCAGGTCGCGCTCGTCGTGAAGCAGGCGCTCGACGCGCTCGGGCTCGTCTCCTTCCCGAAGACGTCGAGCGCGGACGGCATGCACGTGCTCGTCCCGGTGGAGCGGCGCTACACGTACGGGCAGACGCGCGAGTTCTGCGAGATCGTGGCCGGGGCGCTCGCGCGCACACATCGCGGCCTCGTGACGACGGAGTGGTCGAAGGCGAAGCGCCGCGGCGTCCTGATCGACGCGAATCAGAACGGCGAGGGAAAGACGATCGCGTCGGTCTACTCGGTGCGGCCGCGGCCGGGCGCGCCCGTCTCGACTCCGTTGCGGTGGGACGAGATCGACGAGTCGCTCGACGCCGCCGCGTTCACGATGGACGTCGTGCTCGAGCGCGTCCGCCGGCACGGCGATCTCTTCGAAGGCGTCCTTACGACGCGGCAACGTCTTGAGCCAGCGCTGAAGGCGCTGAGCTGATGATCCTCTGGGACGTCGACACACAGGCCGACTTCATCGAGCCCGGCGGGAAGCTCTACGTCCCGGGTGCGGAGAAGGTGAAGCCGGCGATGGCGCGTCTCGTCGAGGCAGCCCGGGCGGCGGGGATCGTCCACGTGGCGTCGTGCGACCAGCACGAGCTCAGCGATCCCGAGATCTCGCCGGAGCCCGACTTCGAGGTCACCTGGCCTCCGCACTGCCTGCTGGGCACGCCCGGCGCGGAGAAGATCCCGGAGACGAAACAGCTCGACCCGCTGCCGCTGCCGTTCGTTCCGGTTCCCTCGCCCGCTCTGCGCCGCCTGTTCGAGAGCCGTCTCGAGTTCCTGATTCCGAAGAAGCAGTACGACCCCTTCGCGAACCCGAACACCGAGACGCTGCTCGACGCGCTCGACCCCGACGAGATCGTCCTCTTCGGTGTTGCGACCGACATCTGCGACGACGCGGCCGTACGCGCACTGCTCAGCCGCGGCCGTCGCATCACCTTCGTTGAGGACGCGTCGGCGGGCGTCGACGAGTCCCGGACAGCCGCCTGCATCGCCGCCTGGCGCGAGGCCGGGGTCGGCTTCACGACAGCCGCGAAGGCTGCCGCGTCACTCGGCTAAGGGATACCTCGCTCCCTGCCGATGAGACCCCGAGATGGTGGGGCACTTCTTCCAGCAGCTGAACACGTTCGTCAACCAGTGGTTGTCGCTGTTCATGCTTCTGATCTTCGCTTTCATCGGCTGGGTGCTCTGGAAGACGCTCGGCATGCTCCCGCGCACGACGCCCGCGAGCATGACCAAGGGCGCCAAGACGCAGACGAGCTGGACGGATGTCGCCGGCGTCGAGGAAGTGCGCGGCGAGCTCATGGAGGTCGTCGAGTTCATGCGCGACCCGAAGCGCTTCGAGCGGCTCGGCGCGAGGGTGCCGAAGGGCCTCTTGCTCTATGGGCCGCCCGGCACCGGCAAGACGCTCCTCGCGAAGGCCGTCGCGACCGAGTCGGGCGCGAACTTCTACGGCGCGTCGGCGTCCTCGTTCGTCGAGATGTTCGCCGGCCTCGGAGCCTCGCGAATCCGCAAGCTCTTTGACGAAGCGCGGAAGAACGCTCCGGCCATCGTCTTCATCGACGAACTCGATGCCGTCGGCGCGCAGCGTTCGGGACACGGCTTCAACCGCGAGCAGGACCAGACGCTCAACCAGCTGCTCGTCGAGCTGGACGGCTTCGCAGGCACCGAGCAGGTCGTCGTGATGGGCGCCTCGAACCGGATCCAGGATCTCGATCCGGCGCTGCTTCGCCCCGGCCGTTTCGACCGGCAACTGCTCGTGCCTCCGCCGGACCTCGCCGGCCGCGAGGCCATCCTCAAGGTGCACACGCGCGGCAAGCCGCTCAACCTGAGCGACGTCGACCTCACGCAGGTCGCCCGCCAGACCTCGGGACTGACCGGCGCCGAGCTTGCCAACGTCTGCAACGAGGCTGCGATCAGGGCCGGGCGCCGGGGTGCCTCCGCGATCGTGCAGTCGGACTTCGACTGGGCGCTCGAGCGGGTCGTCGCCGGCCTGCAGCAGCGCAAGATGCTGACCGAGAAGGAGCGGCGCATCCTCGCCTACCACGAGGGCGGCCATGCGCTCATGGCGCACCTCATGGGCTCCGTGATGGAGCTGCAGAAGGTGACGATCGTCTCGCGCGGAAACGCGCTCGGCTACGCCTTCTATCTGCCCGAGGAGGATCGCTACCTCCACACGAAGGAGGAGCTCGTCGACCGCATGACTGTTGCCCTCGCCGGCCGCGCCGCCGAGGAGGTCGTCTTCGGCCGCGTCACGAACGGCGCTGCCAACGACCTCGAGAAGGTGACCGAGATCGCGCGCGCGATGGTGTTCGAGTGGGGCATGGCCGACAACGTCACCTCTCGCACTCTGCGCGCGGACAACTACGCCCTCTCGGAGACGACGAAGAAGATGCGCGACGAAGAGCAGGCGCACCTGACGGACGGCGCGTACGAGGAAGCTGTGCGGCTGCTGCGCAAGCACCGTGTGCCGCTCGACCGGATCGCGGCAGCGCTGCTCGAAAAGGAGACGCTGGTGCGCGACGAGCTGCGCGAACTCGTCGAGGACGTCGAGCCCGAGTCGAGCGCTTCGGAGACCGTCGGCGTGCCGCGCGTGGTCGCGGCCGAGCCCGGCGAGCTGCCGGCCTAGCCTCCGAACTGCGAGATGTCGATGGCGTCGCTCGGCGCCGACAGCGACACGGATTTGTTCCAGTCGCCGAACGTGATCGTCCCTGACGCGCCTTTGGCGCCTCCGACGATCGCCACCGGATAGGGCTTGCCCGTCGCGGCGACATAGAGCTTGCCGTTCGCCGAGTCGCGGATCGCCACGACCTGCTGGCCCTGGAAGGTCGTCTTGCCGTCGTTGGTGAGCTTGCCGTGGTACGAGCCGATGGCCGCGAAGAGCGAGGCGAGGTTCGTGAACGGGGCCAGCGACTTCAGCCGTCCATGGTCGGCCGGGGCCTTGAGCCACTTGCCGTGGAGAAGCTGAGCGACGGCAGCGCCCGCGAAGTGCTTGTAGAACGCGTCGCTGCCACGGATGTAGACGGTGTCGCCGACGCGGACGAGGTCGAACTTGAGCCCGTTCTCGGACATCGTCCCCGTCCCGCCCTTGCCGCGAACGGTGGTCAGGTCCAGGGTGATCGGAGTCCCCTGGTAATTGACGTTCCCCGCGACGTGGCCGGAGCTCGCGCTGAGCGCGGCGGCCTTGGCGTCCGCGAAGACCTGGCGAGCCGGCTTCGAGGCCTCGCCGTTCGACGGTGCGCTGCTCTTGGAGCCACCGCAGCCCGCAACGAGCACGGTCGTCAGGACGAGAGCGAGGGCGCACGCGCGCATCGAAGGCGCGAGTCTTTCAAATACGATCGCCGGGTGGACACGCCGAGCTCGGTGCATCACGTCGGTTTAGCAGTCGAGGACCTCGACGGCGCGCTGGACACGTACGAGCGCCTCTTCGGCGCCCGGGTCGAGCAGCGCTCGCGCGTCGAGGAACAGGGCGTCGAGGCGGCCTCCATCCGCGTCGGAGAGAGCCGGCTCGAGCTGCTCGGCGCGCTCGGCGACGACACACCCGTCGGCCGCTTCCTCGCGAAGCGCGGGCCGGGGATGCACCACGTCGCGTACGAGGTCGCCGACATCCGCGCCGCCCTCACGCAGCTTGCGGACGCGGGCGCCGAGCTGATCGACGAGACGCCTCGCCGCGGCATGTTCGGCCTCGAGGTCGCCTTCGTCCATCCCGATTCCGTCCACGGTGTCCTCTCGGAGGTGGTTGCAGTTGGCTGATGAACGCGTACGGATCGAGCTCGGCTTCGCCGGCGGCCAGATCGTCGGCAGCTTTGTCGAGGCTCAGACGGCCGACGAGCTCGAGGCGGCACTGAGCTCGACCGGGGCCGGCAAGCCGGTCGTCGTGCTCGATACCGAGGACGGCCCGCTGCACGTGGTCGTCGCGCACGTCGCCTATTACAAGCGGATTGTCCGTGCCGGCCGGGTCGGGTTCGGCTCCGGCTAGTTAGCTCCGGTGGGGTCTAGGGGAAACGAAGGCGAGATGTCCTCGCCAACTGAGAGTGCGCCTGCACGCGAATCGGCCGAGCACGTGCGTGAGCTCGTCGCGCGCGGCCAGCAGGGCGACCGCGATGCGCTCGAGGAGCTGTACCTCCTCCACTTCGACCGGATTTACAGCTACCTCCACGTCAGCGTCGGCAACCGGTACGACGCCGAGGACCTCACGACGCAGACGTTCCTCAAGATGCTGGAGAAGATCGGCAGCTTCAAGTGGCAGTCGGCGCCGTTCTCGGCCTGGCTGTTCCGGATCGCCCACAACCTTGCGATGGATCACTTCCGCGCCCGCCGCCGCTGGCAGCCCGAGGAGGAGGTCCCGGAGCCGCCGGGCGAGGAGGAGCCGTCGGCCGAGCTGGCGGCGATGCAGACGATCGGCCGCGAGTCGATGCTGAGGCTGATCGAGCGTCTTTCGCCCGAGCAGCAGCAGGTGCTGACGCTGAAGTTCGTGTTCAACCTCCCGAATGCCGAGGTTGCGGCGATCCTCGACAAGACCGAGGGCGCGATCAAGTCGCTCCAGCACCGCGCGCTCGTCTCCCTGCAGAAGCAGATCGCCCGCCAGGAAGCCTGAGCTAGCCTCCGCGCGTGGCGCTGGAGGTTGGAATCGTCGGGCTGCCGAGCTCGGGCAAGACGACGCTGTTTCGCGCGCTCACCCGCGCGGAGACGCACGGCTCCGGCAAGGAGCACGTCGGCATGGCGCAGATTCCGGACGAGCGGCTCGACAAGCTGGCCGAGACGGTGGGCGCGCGAAAGGTGACGCCGGCGGCCGTCCGGGTCGTCGACGTTCCCGGGACGGGGCCGCAGCTGCTCGGGAACCTGCGACAGGTGGATGCGCTGCTCGTCGTGCTCGACGGCTTCTCGGGCACGCGCGATCCCGCTGACGACCTCGAGACGCTGCAGCTCGAGCTCCTCGTCGCCGACTGCGACCACGTCGAGCGTCGCCTCGAGCGCGTGGGGAAGCAGGCGAAGTCCGGCGATGCACGCCTCAAGGCCGAGGCTGCCGACCTCGAGCGGCTGCTCGCGCACCTCGACGCCGGCCGGACGCTCGCGGAGTGGGAGGGCGAGCTGCCACCCGAGCTCGACCCGCTCACGACGAAGCCGCTACTCGAGCTGGTCAACGGTGGCGACGGGATCGACCTGCAGCTCGAGGCAGAGCTGAGCGAGCTCTCGGCCGAGGAGGCGGCGGAGTTCCGCGGCGGCGGCGAGTCGGCGCTCGGCGAGGTGGTGCGCCGGCTGGCGGAGACGCTCGACCAGATCACGTTCTTCACCGCCGGCGATAAGGAGACGCGCGCCTGGACGCTTCGGCGCGGCGAGACGGCTCTCGACGCTGCCGAGACGATCCATTCCGACATCGCTCGTGGGTTCATCCGCTGCGAGGTCGTGCGCTGGGACGACCTCGTCGAGGCGGGCGGGCATGCGGAGGCCGCGCGGGCAGGCAAGCAGCGGCTTGAGAGCAAGCCCTACGTCGTCGAGGACGGAGACGTCCTCAACATCCGCTTCAACGTCTGAGCGCTAGGCCGGTTCGGCCGAGGGTACGTCCGGCTCAGGCCTGCGACGGACGAGCACCGCGACGACCCAGACCACGCCCAGCATGATCAGTCCGGTGACGAGCTGGCCGAACGAGAAGAGATGGCCGCCGAACACCCAGCTCAGGCTGTTGCCTTCGACGGGGAGCCCTGGGAAACCGAGAACGTCGCGCGCGTTGCGACCATGCTCGGCGAGCCCTTCGATGAAGAACGCCACACCCTCGGCCAACTGGATCAGCGCGAGGCCGAAGCCGATCGCGAGCGCCAGCGTGGTGAGCTGCACGTCCCGCATGACTGACCCGAAGCTGACCTTCATGCGATGGACTCTAGGTTCGAGATCGGACACGTAGGCGCCGGCGGGTCGTACGCCCCGCCGGCCTGGGCCGCTCAGCAGCAGCCGGTGCCGCATCCGCAGCAGCCGCAGTCGCAGTCGCAACAGTCGCTGCGCTTCATCGCATGCCTCCTTTCATCGATCGACGTCGATACACTATATTGAGAAATGTCGATGAAGACGCTGCTGCCTGTCATCTGCTGCGGCCCCGCCACCGAGCCGCTCGACCCGGTTGCGAGCGAGACGCTTGCCGCGCGCTTCCGAGCGCTCTCCGACCCGACGCGCGTCGCGATCGTGAACCGGCTCGCGTCGACGGAGGAGTGCTGCGTCTGCGACCTCAACGCGGCGTTCGACCTCTCGCAGCCCACGATCTCCCATCATCTGAAGGTGCTGCGCGACGCCGGGCTCGTGGAGTCGAGCCGCCGCGGCACCTGGGCGTATTATCGGCTCGTGCCCGACGCCGTGCGTGAGCTGCGCCATACGCTCGGAGGATGAAGGCGCTCTTCGTCTGCGTCGAGAACGCGGGCCGCTCGCAGATCGCCCAGGCCCTGTACGAGCGGCGCGGCGGCGAGGCTCGCTCGGCCGGGTCGCAACCGGCCACCGAGCTGCTCGAGGCGGTCGTGGAGGCGCTCGAGGAGGTCGGGGTCGACGTCGCGGACCGGAAGCCGCACGCGCTGCGGCAGGAGGACGTCGAGTGGGCTGACCTCGTGGTGACGATGGGCTGCGGCGACGCGTGTCCCGTCCTGCCCGGCAAGGAGTACCTCGACTGGAACCTGCCCGACCCGGCGGGGCTTTGCCTCGAGGAGGTGCGCGAGCTGCGCGCCGTGATCGAGCAGCGGGTCTCTAGCCTCCCGCTGTGATCAGGACGACGCCGGCGAGCACGAGGATCACCCCGGCGTCTTGCGTCGGCTGCACGCGCTCCCCGAGCAGCAGCCGCGCGAGCAGCACCGTGACGACCGGGTAGAGCGACGCGAGCACCGAGACGACGCTGAGCAGGCCGTGCCTCGACGATGCGGCCGCGAAGAGCGCGTTCCCGCCGGTGTCGAGGAAGCCGATCGCGATCAATGCTGCCCAGTTCCCGCGGAGGCCGGTCGGGCGGATTC